>NZ_CP102267.1:4317045-4617500 GCF_025148125.1 Blautia wexlerae DSM 19850 | reverse complement strand
AACGTATGGAAGGGAACCCGGGGAACTGAAACATCTAAGTACCCGGAGGAAAAGAAAGAAAACTCGATTCCGTAAGTAGCGGCGAGCGAACGCGGAGGAGCCTAAACCGGAATGCGTGCATTCCGGGGTTACGGACTGCATTTAAGATTCTCTGAAGCTAACAGAACGGTTTTGGGAAAGCCGGCCGGAGAGGGTGAAAGCCCCGTACGTGAAAGCTGATGAGACTGAGCAGGATCCAGAGTACCACGAGACACGTGGAACCTTGTGGGAAATCAGGGGGACCACCCCCTAAGGCTAAATACTACTTAGTGACCGATAGCGCATAGTACTGTGAAGGAAAGGTGAAAAGGACCCCGGGAGGGGAGTGAAAGAGAACCTGAAACCCTGTGTCTACAAGCTGTGGAAGTGCTTTATATGCACGACCGCGTACTTTTTGTAGAACGGTCCGGCGAGTTACGCTTACTGGCAAGGTTAAGCACTTCAGGTGCGGAGCCGTAGGGAAACCAAGTCTTAAGAGGGCCAGAGTCAGTAGGAGTAGACCCGAAACCGGGTGATCTATCCATGTCCAGGTTGAAGCTGCCGTAAGAGGTAGTGGAGGACCGAACCCACATCCGTTGAAAAGGGTGGGGATGAGGTGTGGATAGGGGAGAAATTCCAATCGAACCCGGAGATAGCTGGTTCTCCTCGAAATAGCTTTAGGGCTAGCCTCGATACAGATTTGCGGAGGTAGAGCACTGAATTTCCTAGGGGGCGTCAAAGCCTACCGAAGAATATCAAACTCCGAATGCCGCGTAATCGATTATCGGGAGTCAGACTGCACGAGATAAGTTGGGCGGTCAAAAGGGAAAGAGCCCAGACCTTCAGTTAAGGTCCCCAAGTGCGCGTTAAGTGGAAAAGGATGTGGGATTTCGAAGACAACCAGGATGTTGGCTCAGAAGCAGCCATCCATTCAAAGAGTGCGTAATAGCTCACTGGTCGAGAGGTCCTGCGCCGAAAATGTCCGGGGCTGAAACGCGCCACCGAAACTAAGGAACCGAAAGGTTGGTAGAGGAGCATTGCATGCGGGAAGAAGCAGTACCGTAAGGAGCTGTGGACTGCATGGAAGAGAGAATGCCGGAATGAGTAGCGAGAATAAGGTGGGAATCCTTATGGCCGAATATCCAAGGTTTCCAGAGTAAAGCTGATCTGCTCTGGGTAAGTCGGGGCCTAAGGCGAGGACGAGAGTCGTAGCCGATGGACAACAGGTGGAGATTCCTGTACTGCGGTATGACAGAACTGTGGGGACACGTAAGGAAAGCGGAAGCCGGGAATGGAAAGCCCGGTGCAAGCGGGGTACCAGTCACTTTGGCAAATCCGGGTGGCAATGGGAAGCCGTGATGCGGAGTGAAATAAAGTAACGAAGTCCGTGAGCCATGCGTCAAGAAAAGCCGCTATCGTTTATACCGTACCCGTACCGTAAACCGACACAGGTGGATGAGGAGAGAATCCTAAGGCCGGCGGAAGAAGCATTGTCAAGGAACTCGGCAAAATGGCCCCGTAACTTAGGGATAAGGGGTGCCTGGGAAACCAGGCCGCAGAGAATAGGCTCAAGCAACTGTTTAGCAAAAACACAGGTCTATGCGAAACCGAAAGGTGAGGTATATGGGCTGACGCCTGCCCGGTGCTGGAAGGTTAAGAGGAGAGGTTAGCGCAAGCGAAGCTTTGAATTTAAGCCCCAGTAAACGGCGGCCGTAACTATAACGGTCCTAAGGTAGCGAAATTCCTTGTCGGGTAAGTTCCGACCCGCACGAAAGGCGTAATGATTTGAGCGCTGTCTCGACAATGCATCCGGTGAAATTGAAGTACCAGTGAAGATGCTGGTTACCTGCGCCAGGACGGAAAGACCCCATGGAGCTTTACTCCAGTCTGGTACTGGGACTCGGTATTGCATGTACAGGATAGGTGGGAGGCTAGGAGATGGTAACGCCAGTTGCCATGGAGCCGCTGTTGGGATACCACCCTTGCAGTATTGGGTTTCTAACCAGCCGCCGTGACCCGGCGGTGGGACAATGCCAGACGGGGAGTTTGACTGGGGCGGTCGCCTCCGAAAGGGTATCGGAGGCGCCCAAAGGTTCCCTCAGAATGGACGGAAACCATTCGAAGAGTGCAAAGGCAGAAGGGAGCTTGACTGCGACACCGACGGGTGGAGCAGGTACGAAAGTAGGGCTTAGTGATCCGGTGGTATTAAGTGGGAATGCCATCGCTCAACGGATAAAAGCTACCCTGGGGATAACAGGCTTATCACTCCCAAGAGTTCACATCGACGGAGTGGTTTGGCACCTCGATGTCGGCTCATCGCATCCTGGGGCTGTAGTAGGTCCCAAGGGTTGGGCTGTTCGCCCATTAAAGCGGTACGCGAGCTGGGTTCAGAACGTCGTGAGACAGTTCGGTCCCTATCCGGCGTGGGCGTAGGATATCTGAGAGGAGCTGTCCTTAGTACGAGAGGACCGGGATGGACGGGCCGCTGGTGCATCGGTTAGACTGCCAAGTCTACGGCCGAGTAGCCAAGCCCGGAAGGGATAAACGCTGAAGGCATCTAAGCGTGAAGCCCCCCTTAAGATGAGATATCCCATTCGTTAAGAAGTAAACCCCCTTGAAGACGACGAGGTAGATAGGGCAGAGGTGGAAGTGCAGCAATGCATGGAGCTGACTGTTACTAATCGGGTGAGGGCTTGACCAAGAATCGCAGGAAGAATGAATCTCAAGGAAATGTCAACATGTATGTAGTTTTGAAGGTACAGTAAAAACCAGCTATCATCTAGCTGGTTTTTTTGTGTGCAAAAATCTATAGAAAGGAATGTCTGAAACTTCTGACCATTTACATAGAAAATTATAGAAAGTGGGATTAAAAATATATTGTCTTGCAGGAAAATGGGTTTTAAAATTATAAGCAAGATTTATAGAATCTATTAATCCTCTAAAATAATACATCTTAATCTAGCCCATCAGAGTGTGAAATCATGCTGAACTGTCTTAAATGCATTATTTACGAGGACTGCTATAATAGAAACATATATGGGAGGGTTTTTCATGAAGATTTATGTAAATGTAAATGCTGGTCATGATGGTAATGGTACAGAACAGATGCCGTTTCGTCATATTAATGATGCAGCAAAAATTGCACAGCCGGGGGATGAAGTTTGGGTAGCTCCTGGAGTTTATCGGGAGTATGTAGATCCTGTTCATGCGGGTAGAGAGGATGCCAGAATTACTTACAGGAGTGTAGAGCCTCTTGGGGCAGTTATTACCGGAGCAGAACGAATTCAGTCATGGGTTCCTTATAAGGAAAACGTATGGGTATGCCGTGTTGCGAACAGTCTTTTTGGCAACTATAATCCATATACAACTATGGTATATGGAGACTGGTATTTTGCTAAAGCTGACAAACATACAGGATGTGTATATCTTAATAACCGAGCACTTTATGAGGCTGGAAGTGTAGAGGAATGTATTAAAGCCGAGGTTTATGAGTGTAGTTGGGTTCCGGAGGAATCTACTTATAAATGGTACACAGAACAGGATCAGGAAAAAGATGAGACAGTAATTTATGCGAATTTTCATGGAGCAGATCCAAATGAGGAAAATGTAGAAATTAATGTACGTCGTGAATGCTTTATGCCATCAAAAACAGGTGTTGGATATATCACAGTCAGTGGTTTCGTAGTTACAAAAGCAGCAACTACCTGGGCACCGCCTGCAGCTTATCAGGATGGCATGATCGGGCCTCACTGGAGTAAAGGATGGATCATTGAGGACTGCGAAATTTCTAACAGCAAATGTGCAGGAATTTCTCTTGGAAAATATTATGATCCGGAAAATGATCATTATTTTACTAATAAATATGTTAAGAGTCCAACTCAAATGGAAAGAGACGCGGTATGCCGTGGACAGTATCATGGCTGGCTTAAGGAAAAAGTAGGAAGTCATATTATCCGCCGAAACAATATCCACCACTGTGAGCAGGGTGGTATTATCGGGCGTATGGGTGGTGTATTCAGTATTATTGAGGATAATCATATTCACCATATCAACAATATGATGGAATTGGGCGGAGCAGAAATTGCCGGAATTAAAATGCATGCTGCAATTGATGTTATTATGAGAAGAAATCATATTCATCATTGTACTATGGGAATCTGGTGTGATTGGGAAGCTCAGGGTACACGACTTTCTCAGAACCTGCTCCATGACAATCAGCGTCCGGCATTTGCTAAACAGTTGAAAGGTGGTATGATGTGCCAGGATATTTTTGTTGAAGTAGGTCATGGTCCTACTCTTATTGATAACAATATCCTTTTATCAGATGCCAGCCTGCGTTTTGCTACTCAGGGTGTTGCTATGGTACATAATCTGATCTGCGGTGCTTTAACTTGTGTAGGCGAAGGAACCAGTTGGCGTTATACACCATATCATATGCCTCATCGTACAGAGGTTATGGGATTTATGACTATACTTCATGGAGATGATCGTTTCTATAATAATATTTTCGTCCAGAAATGGCCTTCAGAAGATTTTATTACAATGCATGATTCTGATGATGGATTTGATTCTGAAAACAGAAAAGTCGGAACCTGGATGTTTGATGAGTATCCAACGTATGATGAATGGATTTCACAGTTTGATTTTACAAAACCTGCAGATATGAAGAAACTGGAATCAGTTCATTTTGATCATTTACCGGTATGGAGTGAAGGAAATGTTTATCTTAATGGTGCAAAGGCATGGAAACATGAGAAAAATGGGTTCGTTTCTTCTGAGAATGTGAAGGTAGAATTAACAGAGAAAGACGGAAAATATTTCCTGGATACAAATATATATGAGATTCTTGAAGATTTCTCCGGACGTATGATCAATACAGAAGTTTTGGGAAAAGCTTTTGAGCCGGAAGAATTCTTCGAAAATCCGGATGGAACACCGATAACATTTGATACCGATTACTTTGGAGGACACAGAGGTGCCAAGGTAATTCCCGGACCTTTTGCAGAGAAGGAAGACGTTGGGAAAAACGTTAATATATGTACTGCATTTTAAACGAATTAAGTAAGTTATCGGATACAATTGTGAATCTACGCCTGAGTGAGCAGTAATATAATTCCAATAACCTTTATTTTCTCTGTCTTATCTTTCTGGCAGATATGGAAAATGTATGCTAAAATAGAAATAGCAAATTTGTATGTAAAATAATAAGGAAAGGTAAGAGGGGGAAATGGAGAAAGAGGAAAAGCGTGCAGATCAGGAGAATGACACGGAAGAACAAAGTACGGAAGCGAAAAGCTTACTGAAAAAAAAGCTTCAATATTATAGTAGTGAGATTCAGCGTGATGTGGGAAATCTTGTAAAATGGCTGATGATCGCGGTACTTGTAGGATGTATTACAGGAGCGGCGAGTACACTGTTTTCTTTTGTGCTGAAGAGTGTGACAAATTGCAGGAAAGAAAATGAATGGATGTTCTATCTGCTTCCGGTGATGGGATTAATTATTGTATACCTGTATGAGAAATTTGGTAAGGATGATGGAGGTACGAATCAGGTGCTTTCTACTGTGAGATCACAGGACGATGTGCCGATTTTATCTGCACCTCTGATTTTCATTTCTACAGCACTTACGCATCTGGCAGGTGGCTCTGCAGGACGTGAAGGTGCGGCAATACAGCTTGGTGGAAGTATTGCCAATCAGCTTGGACGTTGGATTCATCTGGATGAGGAAGACCGACATGTAATTGTTATGTGTGGTATGAGTGCAGCATTCTCTGCATTGTTTGGAACACCGATGGCTGCGGCTGTTTTTGCACTGGAGGTAGTCAGTGTAGGAGTGATGTATTATACAGCTTTGATGCCTTGTATGATTGCTTCCCTGGTTGCATCCGGATTTGCGGCAGGAATGGGAGTTACACCGGAGACTTTTCATGTAGTGGATATTCCGAAGCTGACTATTGAAACGGGTTTGAAAATGGGTGCTATCGCTGTTGGATGTGCAGTGATTAGTATTGTATTCTGTATGGTGCTGAATGGAGTTGCCGGAGCATATGGAAGGTGGTTTAAGAATCCATATGTGCGTGTAGTTGTGGGATCCTGTCTGGTGATTGGAATTACATTACTTCTGGGAACTTCAGATTATATGGGCGCAGGTGCAGAGCTGATTGAGAAGGCAGTGGAGGAAGGACAGGCAAGACCTCTGGACTTCTTCTGGAAACTGGTACTGACTGCATTGACAATGCGTGCAGGATTCCGAGGCGGGGAAATTGTTCCTTCGTTCTGTATAGGAGCTACATTAGGATGTGTGATGGGAAACTGGCTGGGATTTTCGCCATCTATCTGTGCTACATGTGGAATGACGGCGGTATTCTGTGGAGTGACAAACTGCCCGATCACATCAATTCTGATCGCATTTGAAATGTTTGGATTTAAGGGAGTTCCTTTTTATCTGATTGCTGTTTCTATCAGTTATGCGGCTTCAGGATACTATGGACTGTATAAGGACCAGACGATTGTGTATTCTAAGTATAAGGCAAAGTATGTGAATAAACCTACGCGGTTTTAACCGAAACTGCAGAGCAGTTGTTCGGTGTAGAGATATAAATAGAAAATAAGGACAGTTTTTCAGTCTAATAAGAATCTGAAAAACTGTCCTTATTTTTGTTATTCTAAAGCCATGAAAAGCGACAGTTGAGGCAGACAGATTTGTCTATTGAAGAAATTTCTCTGGGTGTCGGTTATGAAAACCAGAGTTATTTTTTCCGGCAGTTTAAGAAGCGATATGGAATGATTCCAAGGAGATACCGGATAGAAAAAGGACAAAAAGTATGTAAACTTTTGAAAAATTCAGAAAGAGTCGGTATGCTTTTTACGTTGCAGGGAAAGAGAATAAATGTTAAAGTAAATGATACGGTATAGTGGGGCAGGGAAATAATAGAGATTATCCTGAAAAGTGTTTTATTACAAAATAGCAGTGATAGAAATTATATCGAATATGTAGAGAGAGGATGGAATTTACTTGGAAAAAGATAATCAAAGTACGCAGGAGATAAATTCGCAGGCACAGAATCCGCTTGGTATAGCACCGGTAGGTGGATTGATCGCGAAGTTTGCGATTCCTGCTATCATCAGTATGCTGGTCAGTGCGATGTATAATATCGTGGACCAGATTTTTATTGGACAGGGTGTAGGTATGCTGGGAAATGCGGCAACGAATGTGGCGTTTCCTGTTACAACGGTCGCAACTGCGCTGGCATTGCTTTTGGGAATTGGCGGTGCATCAAATTATAATCTGGAAATGGGGGCAGGACAGGAGAAGAAAGCCAGCGGGATTGCAGGTACTGCGTTGTCGTCACTGGCAATCAGTGGTCTGATACTTGCTGTGATTGTACTGATGTTCCTGAAACCACTTCTGACATTGTTCGGGGCAACTGCAGATGTTATGCCTTATGCTGTTGATTATACAGGTATTACTGCATTTGGACTTCCATTTTATATTTTGTCTGTCGGCGGGAATCATGTGGTCAGAGCAGACAGAAGTCCGACTTATTCTATGGTCTGTATTATGATAGGTGCGATCATCAATACTATTCTGGATCCGCTGTTTATTTTTGGATTCGGATGGGGAATTAAGGGTGCTGCATGGGCAACAGTGATCGGACAGGTTGCTTCCGGAGTTCTGGTAATTGTGTACTTCTGTAAGTTCCGCAAAATGTATCTGTCCGGTGGGATGCTGAAACCAAAGCTGTCATATCTTAAAGCAATTATTTCTCTGGGACTTGCATCCTGCATTAATCAGATTGCCATGGCGATCGTGCAGATTGTATTAAATAATATTCTGCGTTATTATGGAGCAAATTCCGTATATGGAAGTGATATTCCCATTGCCTGTGTAGGTGTTATCTCCAAAGTCAATATGGTGTTTATGGCAATCTGTATTGGTATTTCTCAGGGCAGTCAGCCAATCTGGGGATTTAATTACGGAGCAAAGAAATATGACAGAGTAAGACAGGCATACCGTTATTCTGTAACTGCCTGTACAGTAATTGCAACGATATTTTTTTTCTGTTTCCAGATATTTCCACACCAGATCGTGGGTATCTTCGGAACAGGAAGTGAGCTGTATTTTCAGTTTGCAGAACGCTACTTGAAAATATTTATGTTTATGACTTTTGCAAACGGTATCCAGCCGGTATCTTCCGGTTTCTTTACTTCTATCGGTATGGCGAAGCTGGGTATTGTAATGTCTCTGACACGGCAGGTGATTTTTCTTCTGCCATTGATCATTATCTTCCCGTTGTTTATGGGAATTGATGGAGTGATGTATGCAGGACCGATCGCAGATGCAGCGGCATTTGTGCTGGCAATTGTGTTTGCGAGACGAGAACTGGGAAAGATGCGCAGTGCGGAAATAGCATAAAAAAGTTCCCGCAGATAATATGGAAGAAATTTGGCCATATTGTCTGACGGGAACTTTTTTATAAAAGATTGTAAAACTGATCGAACAGCTCTGTCTGGAAGCTTCCGGGGCCGGAGCTGTTTTTCTCTGCTCTTTCTCCTGCTGTGCCAAATTCTCTGGCTGCTGACAGGGCCGCTGTAAATGGGTCTGTAACTGCCAGATAGGTGGCACAGATCATTCCAAGCATACATCCGGTTCCTGTAATCTGTGACATGGCAGGAGTGCCATTTGTAATAAATTCACATTTACTGGCAGAGACGATCATATCTTCCTTGCCTGTGATAAGAAGTGTGGTATTCCACCGGGAAGCCTTTTCCTGGAAAAGTTCTTTCAGATGGGAACGATTGGCATCTGTAAGCACATCCTGTACACCTGCGTCAATTCCAATTGCATGTGCGGTCTGTCCGGACATGGCAAGAAGTTCAGACATATTTCCTTTTAGGAGTTCAGGCATGTGGATGTTCATAAGCTTCTGTGCGAATTCATAGCGCAGATTGCTGCAGGCAGTTCCTACCAGATCAAGCATAACAGGGATATGGAGACTGGCAGCAGTTTTCAGAGATTCCGGCATGGATTTCATACGTGCATCAGTGATATTTCCAAGATTCAGTGCCAGTGCATGAGAGTTTCTGGTGATCTCAGCTACTTCTGCCGGATGTTCTGCCATGATCGGGCGGCCTCCGGCCGCCAAAATAATATTCGCACAGTCATGAATAGAAATCGGATTAGTGATGCAATGAATCAGCGGCTGTGCTGCTCTGGTCAATTGTCTGGGATTTGTCTGATTTACGGTCATATACTTTTGCTCCAAGGCTTTGCTGAAATTTGGCAAGCATTCCTGCGTGACTTAAGGCCTTCAGGAAGAAGTAGGCAATGGTGCCGCCCATGCAGGTTGCTGCCAGAAACATTGGTGTATAGAAAAATGCGTTCAGTCCGCTTCTGCCCATAAGAAATGCCATTACAGGATAGGAAACCAGAGAGCCTATGATACCGGTTCCGAAGATTTCACCGATCACTGCGCAGATAATCTTTCCATGAGAAGCGCGGTAGAAAACGCCTGATAAAAATGCGCCGAATACGGCACCTGTCAGTGCAAGTGGCGGGATACCCATAAACATCATTCGGATGATTCCGATGAGAGTGGCACAAAGCAATGAATACCACGGTCCCAGAAGTACGGAACAGACGATGTTTATCAGGTGTGCAGTAGGGCACATACCCTCGATTCTCAGAATAGGTGAGATGACAACGCCGATGGCAACCATCATGGCGAGCATGACCATTCTGAGTGTTTTTGATCTGTCTGTGTTCATAATAATGAACCTCCTTGAAATTAAGATTTGGTCTGCCGAAGCAGACATTATCAGTTGTGCAGGAAGCAGATAAAATCCTGCAAAAAAATCTGCCGGAATAACACACTGGCAGATTTTAATATACAAATACAGTCCCTACGCTGGCATTATCCATATCAGGTGCGGTCGAAGATCTATCTTCCTCTCAGCCTGTCCCACAGGCTCCCGTTGTTATTATCCATTATGCAGATTTTCTTTTGTTAGAGCGTATTTGAAAAATGCTTTACGCAAGATGTGCGTTACAATTTTCAAACACGCTTTAGAGTAACACAAGCTTTTGGAAAAGTCAATGGGATGTAAAAGCAGGGTAAATTTCCTACAGTAAATTTATACTACCTAATATTATTTTTAAGTTGACTTTTTATTTTTTTCAGCATATACTAACAGTAGCTAAGGAATGTGACGAGATTCCATGAAGCGAACTAAAGAAACAAAAGCCCTCAGAGTTGCAGCTCTGAGGGCTTTCTTGCTCGTTACGGTGAGCTGTTCCGTTTGGGCTGTTGCTGTCTAGTGTCTGCCGTCCAGCCATTTGCATATGTAGTAGCTAACTACGCCTGCTAAAACAGAGACAAGAAATGTGACGAGAATTTCTTCCATGAAACTCACCTCCTTTCTGCTGGAGGTTCGACAGTTCTTATAGTATATCATGGTTACTGTTCACACACCACTATTCCGCGAGGTGTTTTGGCATGAATATGCCAAAATCCCGAGACATACGAGCCAAAATTCCATTGCCACAGGCAATCTGGAATGAATTTTGGCTACGTTACTGTGAACGGAGTGAACAGTAACATATCATGGTTTAGGACGAATTGAAATAAAAAATCTATTTGTACTAAAACGATTGTCCGTGATATGATTAACAGGTAGATGACAGACAGCATATGATAAAAAGAAGCTGTCTGCATGGACAGAAAGGCAGGTTAAATCTGATGAAACAGGAAAATTACATAAAGGGTATGATAATGATCATCCTGTCGGCGTTTTTCTTTGCTTGTATGAATGTGAGTGTACGTCTGGCAGGTGATCTGCCGTCTGTGGAGAAGAGTTTCTTCCGGAATCTGGTGGCGGCGGTGTTTGCAGCGGCGATTCTCTGTAAGAATCGTACAGTGCCGAAGGTGGATAAGAAATACTGGGGACCGCTGATTTTGCGTTGTGTGTGCGGGACACTGGGGATTCTGTGTAACTTTTATGCCATTGATCATCTGTTGGTGGCAGATGCATCGATACTGAATAAGTTGTCTCCGTTTTTTGCGATTATTTTTTCATTCCTTTTGTTAAAGGAAAAGATCAGACCGGTGCAGGCTGCGTGTGTTGCGCTGGCGTTTATAGGATGTTTATTTGTAGTGAAACCGGGATTTCAGAATGCGGCACTTGTTCCGGCACTGATAGGAGTCTGCGGTGGACTGGGGGCAGGAATTGCCTATACGATGGTGCGTGTACTGGGAACTCACGGAGTGAAGGGACCGGTTATCGTGTTTTATTTTTCATTTTTCTCCTGTTTGTCGGTTGTGCCGTGGATGTTGTTCCATTTCACACCCATGAATATGAAGCAGCTTGTGACATTGCTGATGGCAGGATTATTCGCAGCGGGTGGACAGTTTACGATTACGGCTGCATACACCTATGCACCTGCAGGGAAGATTTCCATTTTTGATTATTCGCAGATTATTTTTGCCACGATGCTGGGATTTATCCTGTTTGGAGAGATTCCGGATAAGTACAGCTTTACAGGATATGTGCTGATTATTCTGGCATCATTGGGTACCTTTCTTTATAATATGAGGGTAGCTAAGGCTGGTAAATGAAGAAGAAGTAAAAAAGGATTTTTTTGATTTTATCAAGTAAGTCTGATGAAATCCGATCAGTATATAGAATTGTTGGATTGTAAACTATAAAATAGAAAAAGTTGTCAATAAAAACGCTTTGTGTTAAAGTATCCAATATGTTAAAAAATTAAGGAGAAGGGTGTACAAAGATGTCTTTTATAAAAAATATTCCACTACGCCCTCACCATGGAATGTGCCTTGCATATTTCAAGGGTGAGGGATACAGTGATGGGTTTTCCGCACATATGCAGGAAATGCTGGATATTTTCCAGAAGGGAGCGAAGATACAGCTTCATGCAGATACAGACGAGATCTGTTCTGCCTGTCCCAATAATGAAAAAGGATGTTGTTCTTCCTTTTCGCTTGTAGAAGCATATGACAATGCAGTACTGGATTTATGTGGCCTGGAGAATGGACAGATTATGGAATTTGATGATTTTACAGATATTGTTCAAAAGAAAATCCTGGCATCAGGAAAGAGGAAAGAAATCTGTGGGAATTGTCAGTGGAACTCCATCTGTGAAAGCCAGAAGAGCAGATGGGAGAAATGCTAAGAAAAATAGAGTTACAGAATGAATAGCGTTCCGGTACAGAACAGAAGCTATGAATAAAAAAGTCAGATGCGCAAATAGTGCAGTAGAAAGGACATAACGATAAAAATGGAAAATACAGAATCACGTTTATATTTCGCCAGTGACTACATGGAGGGTGCACATCCTGCGATCATGAAAAAGCTGATGGAGACGAATCTGGAGAAAACAGTGGGATATGGTCAGGATCCATATACAGAAGAAGCGAAAGAAAAGATCAGAAAAGCCTGCAATGCACCGGAGGCAGATGTATTCCTGCTGGTTGGCGGAACACAGACCAATGCCACAGTGATCGATGCACTTTTGAAATCCTATCAGGGAGTTGTGGCTGCGGATACAGGCCATATTGCAACCCATGAATCTGGCGCCATTGAATTTGGTGGACATAAGGTTCTGATAGTACCGCAGAAAGATGGAAAAATCTCTGCACAGCAGATTGAGAAGCTGGTGAAGGATTTCTATGATGATGCCAACTATGAGCATATGGTAATGCCTGGAATGGTATATATTTCCCAGCCAACAGAATATGGTACCCTGTATTCCAGAGAAGAATTAGCAGCTCTCAGCAAAGTCTGCCGGGAAAATCATCTTCCCCTTTATGTGGATGGCGCCCGCCTTGCCTATGCACTGGCAAGTCCGGAGAACGATGTGACTCTCACTGATCTGGCTGAATTTAGTGATGCGTTTTACATTGGAGGAACCAAATGCGGAGCATTGTTTGGAGAAGCGGTGGTTATACCGCAGAAAGGACGGATTCCTCATTTCTTTACAATCATCAAGCAGCATGGAGCATTGCTTGCCAAAGGAAGAATCGCCGGGATCCAGTTTGGTGAGCTGTTTACGGACGGACTGTACCTGCGGATCGGCAAACCTGCAATGGAAGCTGCAGAGCAGATCAAGGCTGCACTGAAGAAGTATGGATATCAGCTTTCTCTGGATACGCCTACCAACCAGATCTTCTGTATTGTGTCTAATGATGTAATGAAAGAAATAGCCCAGGATGTGGAGTTCGGATTCTGGGAGAAGTATGATGAGACACACTCTGTGATCCGCTTTGCCACAAGCTGGGCTACTACTATGGAAGATACACAGAAACTGATTCAGATTCTGGAAAAAAATAAATAAGAGAAAAAATCAGTGGTCAGTTGATTTAAAGGAGTGTTACAGGCAGCATCAGGGCAATGGTGCTGCCTTTTTCGCTGCTCTGGGTTACTTTTACCTGGCCGTTGTGCTGTCTGGCAATCTCGCTTACAAGGGCAAGACCCAGACCGGCACCGCCCATGGCGCGGCTGCGGGATTTGTCCACACGGTAGAAGGGATCAAAGATTTTCTCCTGATTTTCAGGGGAGATACCGATGCCTGTGTCAGTTACCTCCAGGACTGCAGTCTCTGCAGAATGAATGCCTACAGTGACGGAACCGGAAGGCCGGTTATATTTGATTGCATTTTCAACCAGATTATAGACTGCCCGGTACAGAAGGATATAGCTGCCTGTAACAGTACAGTCACCTTCTGTCTGAATAAGCCGGATCTGATGCTTTTCTGCAACCGGGTCCAGATCGCAGAAAACTTCTTCTGTGAGTGCTGCAAGGGAAATGGTATCAGAACGCTCTACAGTCTGAAGACCTGTCATGTCCAGCAGAATTTCCGCAAGGTGGGAAAGCCGTCCGGTCTGTTCCTGAAGCATGGTGAAAAGCCTGTCGTATTCCTGGTGTGTGTGTTCCGGCTTCTTGTAAAAAACTTCCAAATTTGTCTGCATTACAGCTAAGGGTGTGCGAAGCTCATGTGCTGCACTTGCCACAAACTGCTTCTGTGCAGAGAATGCATTGTCCAGGCGGGCAAGCATGTCATTAAAGGATCTGGTCAGACGTGAGATCTCATCCTCTGAGAGTGGGACTTCCAGCGGTTCAGACAGATTCTGAGCCTGTACCTGGCTGATCCTGTCACTGAATCTGCGCAGAGGGGTCAGGGCTCTTCTGGTGACAAACCAGGTACAGATACTGCTGAGAAGAATAATGATACCTGTGGCAATCATGCTCTGGAACAGAAATTTATTTTTGGTATTCTGGATCTGGTTTTCCAGATCAGGGATGAGGATTTTTGGATCTACATTGATAGAGATCGGGTTTGAATTGTCAGGGGTGACCAGAACCACATAGTCGGAAATCCCTTCCAGACCGGTCACAGCAGAACGGCTGATAAAGAAATACATCAGTGCACAGGCTGTGATAACCAGTCCGGAGATCAGCAATGTGAGCCTCCACTGGAGGGAGAGCCTGCGGGGGGAAAGTTTTTCTGAATAAAATTTCATAGATAAATCCTTTCGTTTCATTATAATGACATAGTAGTATTTGAACGCAGATAAGCATTCCCCCGCTTCAAGTGCGCGAAGCACTAAGCGGCGGGGGAGGGGGGATGTTTTACATCTGAAAATATTTATTGTACAGATATGAATGATTTTTATTCTTCCAGAATATATCCCTGTCCAATCTTATTCTGTATAGGATCATATCCAAGGGCAGTTCTCAGTTTTTTCCTTAAAGAAGAAATGTGCACCCGGATGGAGTTACTGAAGCTGTTTACGCTGCCGTCCCAGAGATGCTCGATCATTTCCTCAGGGCTGATGATCCGGTTGCGGTGAAGCAGAAAGTATTCCAGAAGTGAGCTTTCTTTTCTGGTGAGAGCCAGAGGCGCGCCATCTACACTGGCTTCTCTTGTGCGTGTGTCAAAGGTAATGCGGCTGCATCTCAGGCAGACATCCTCCTGGATAAATTTACGGCGGGTAAGGCTGCGGATGCGGGCTTCCAGCTCCTCGAAATGAAATGGTTTGGTGAGGTAATCGTTGGCTCCCAGATCCAGACCCTCCACCTTATCCTGGATCTGTACTCTTGCGGAGAGTATGAGAACAGGAGTATTGGTATTGAAGGTACGGAACTGACGCAGGATTTCCAGACCGTCAATTCCCGGCAGGTTCAGATCCAGAAGGATCAGGTCGTAATTCTCTGTCATACATAATTCCAGTCCCTCTTCCCCGTCAAAGCAGGTATCTGTTTCATATCCGTCCATGCGGAGTCCTTCTGCCATGGAACGGCAGAGCTGTTCTTCGTCTTCTATAATTAAAATGTGCATGATAGTCTCCTTTTTGAATTTCTAGATTTATAGTTTTATCATAGCACACGAAGTATAAAATTCGTGTAAAAAAAGAAAATGTTTCATATTAAAATATCCGATTACAAAGTTCTTTTAACAACCGTAGCAAGAATTCCCTCACCTCTATAGGGACGCCGCTGAAAAACTGTTTTTTCATACTATATACAGTGTCTCAAAGTTGATTGATGTACTTTATTTTGTGTTAATTTATACGCAAAAAGGACTTTTTCAGTGGCCTTCTATAGGTGATGGGATGAATTGCACTATGAATTGCACATTCGAGCATGTCTGCTCAAATTTATAAAAAATCACAAAACACTTGTTCTGACACAATAAATATATTATAATAGAAAAAAGAACAATATGCTCTTGGAATTTGGACGGTCGAAATAAGCAATAAGTGAGTGTACATAATGAGTTTAGATAATAATTCTCATTCAGTGTTTTTGTTTGATTCTGGTTATGAAATATAGCAGAAAGATGCTGGACGATAAGATGTCAGAGAGAACAAAAGAAATCTTTGAAATATAGCACCTGTTGAAACAATCCATCAGTATATAGAGAGTCAGGGTGAGAAAGATAAACCGGGCAGTAAAAATAAGGATCTATCCAAATAAAGAACAGATAACCCAGATAGAGAAGACGATCGGCTGCAGTCGTTTTCTCTATAATCGGATGCTTGCGGATAAGATCCGTCATTATCAGGAAGAAAAAAAGATGCTGAAAAATACGCCGGCCGGATATAAAAAAGAATATCCATGGCTGAAAGAGGTAGATTCTCTTGCGCTAGCGAATGTACAGTTAAATCTGGAAGGGGCTTTCCGGAAATTTTTCCGGGAACCGGGAGTGGGATTTCCGCATTATAAATCAAAAAAACATTCGCGGAAATCCTATACAACAAATATGGTAAATGGGAATATCTGTCTGCAGGACGGGTTCCTGAAACTGCCAAAGATGCAGCCAGTAAAAATAAAGCTCCACCGTATAATACCGGAGGGATGGAAGCTGAAATCAGTGACTATGAGCAGGGAACCGTCCGGAAAATATTTTGCCAGCCTGCTGTTCGACTGTGAAAACCAAACAGTGGAGAAAAGACAGGCGGAAAAATTTCTGGGGATTGATTTTGCCATGCATGGGATGTGTGTATTTTCCACCGGTGAAAGGGCCGGATATCCCATGTTTTACCGGAATGCAGAGAAAAAACTTGCCCGGGAACAGAGAAAGCTTTCCAGATGTGAAAAGGGAAGCCGTAACTATCAGAAACAGAAGAAAAAGGTTGCATTATATCATGAAAAGATAAAGAACCAGAGGAAGGATTTCCAGCATAAGCTCAGCCACAGCCTTGCAGAAGACTATGACGCAGTATGTGTGGAGGATCTGAACCTGAAGGGGATAGCCGGAGGCCTGCATTTCGGAAAAGGGATACAGGATAACGGATATGGCCAGTTCCTTTCCATGCTCGGATATAAGCTGGAAGAACGCGGAAAATATCTGATAAAAGTAGACAGATATTTTGCATCCAGTAAGATATGTAGCGTATGCGGACATAAGAAGAAAGAGCTGGCATTATCAGAACGGATATACCTATGCGAATGTGGAAACCGGATGGACCGGGATGTGAATGCGGCGGTCAATATTCTGAAAGAAGGAAAAAGAATATATAAAAAATGTGCATAATAGCACAGAAAAGATCCGTAACCGGATAAAAAAAAGAACCGCGGGACACGCGGGGATAGCCTGTTTTAGTTTTGCCCTGAAGGGCAATTGAGCAGGAAGCTCCCACTTCAAAATCTGTAAGATTTAAGTGGCGAGAGCATGTCACCAAGTTTCAGATTTGTCTGTGACTGGCCATGAAATAAAATTTTGAAAAAAGTTATTTTCTTAACACAGATTTTATTTCTCAGATGCTATAATGTGTGCATATCAATAAAACGATGCCTGTTATGCGGGGACAAAATCCAAATCTGCGGACAGACATAAGGAATTAACCAATTAAACTGTGAAGCAGTTATTTGGTTAGGAGCAGGTAGAGAAGTGTATGTTTTTATCGGCTTGGCTTAAAAGTAATATAAAAATCATAACAGTAAAAAATGAAGGGAGCTTACTTATAATGAAAAACAGAAGAATGAGATTAATGGCGATTTTTGCAGCAGGTGTATTAAGTGTGACATCTATGGGAGGTATTGTAACTGCACATGCAGAGGAAACTCTTTCAGTGCCTGCAGAGGAAGCCGGTGCAGGTGCGGTTCAGATGGATGGAAAGGATGCTCAGGCAGCAGAAGATGGCAGTGTGGCAGCTTCCGAGGGCTTGATCGCAGGATCTTTCAAACCGTCAGAGATTGCTCAGCCGGCACAGGATACTTATGAATATCCATTCCTTGGAATGAAATTAGGGATTTCCAAAGATCTGAAAGAGCAGATGGAGAAGAAGAACATTTCCATGTTTACAGATGAGAGATGGAATGACAATGCAGATGCAGTCACATATGCTACAGCAAGCTGGTGCACCCTGACAGATGAGCAGAAGGATGCAGAGGTGGATAAGATGGGCACCGGATATGACGATTGGCTGAAAAGTCTCAGCAGAGTAGGTGTGATCGGAATGTATGATGAGGAATCCCAGAAAGATCTGGATAGGATTACCGGCTGTACAGAGCATAAAGAACTGGGCACCAGCAGTGATGGCAAATATAAATATTATCTCAGCACAAACAAGGATGCGGATGCAGATCTGTTAAAGGACGTGGAGGGGATTGAGGTAACACTTACAGAAATGACTCCTTTCCAGATGCTCTCTGCATTTGACCAGCCACAGGATACTTCTGACAGTACAGAGGCGACTGAAGGAACAAATGTAGGTAAATTTGAAACAACAGGAGTTGATGGAAAAACTTACACACAGGATATCTTTAGCAAATATGATCTGACTATGGTAAATATTTTCACCACCTGGTGTTCTCCATGTGTCAATGAGATTCCTGATCTGGAGAAACTTTATCAGGAGATGAAGGATAAAGGTGTGGGAGTAGTAGGCGTGACACTGGATACAGTAGGCAGTGGTGGAAAGCAGGATCAGGAAGCAGTGAAAAAGGCTCAGGTACTTCAGAAGAAAACAAAGGCATCCTATCCATTCCTGATCCCGGATTCCGGAATGATGAACGGACGTCTTAATGGAATCTCCGCTTTCCCGGAAACTTTCTTTGTTGATAAGAACGGAAATATTGTAGGCGAAACTTACTCCGGAAGCCACAGTCTGGACGAGTGGAAAGAGATCGTGGAAAAAGAGCTGGAGAATGTAACAGAGGGAAAATAAAAAATGGATGAATTGAAAACCAGCAAAATATGGAACAGTAAATGGCCGGCGTTGATTCTTATGCTTGTAGGAGTCTGCTTTATGGGATATGGGATTTCCCGCGGAGAGCTGGCAGTGGTGTTTACAAAAGCCATTAATATCTGTATGGAATGTGTAGGAATAGGATAAATGAGTAACAAAAAGAACAGCGATAACAAAAGTAATAAGAAACAAAACACAAAAAATATGAAGATCAATGAGTGGCCCCGCCACGGAATCCAGGCACTATGGGCGTTCATTACAAACAGTCATGTTACCGGCTTTGTCACAGGCAAAATTTACACAGGCAAATTGAAAAATGCCTGTGTTCCGGGCCTGAACTGCTATTCCTGCCCCGGTGCTGTTGGTGCCTGTCCTATCGGTTCTCTTCAGGCTGTGATAGGGAGCTGGAATTTCAAAATGGCTTATTATGTGGTGGGATTTCTTATCTTCATCGGAGCTATGGTGGGAAGGCTGATCTGCGGTTTTCTCTGTCCCTTCGGATTGATTCAGGATCTGCTGAATAAGATTCCGTTTCCTAAGAAAATCCGCACATTCAAAGGCGACAAGCTGCTTCGTAAGCTGAAATATGTGATTTTTGCAGTATTTGTGATCCTGCTTCCATTGTTTCTGGTGGATATTATGGGACAGGGTGCACCGTACTTCTGTAAGCTTATCTGCCCGGCAGGAACACTGGAGGGCGGACTGCCACTGGTACTTCTGAATAAATCCATGCGCAGTGCACTGGGCTGGCTGTACATATGGAAGAATGTGATCCTTGTCATAACGATCATTCTCTCCATTATGATCTACCGTCCGTTCTGCAAATATATCTGTCCCCTGGGAGCACTTTATTCCATCTTTAATCCTGTCTCTCTGTATAAGTACAGAGTGGATAAAGATAAGTGTATAAAATGCGGAAAATGTGCAAAAGCATGCCAGATGATCGTAGACCCTGTGGAAAACTCCAACAGTCCGGAATGTATCCGCTGCGGCAGGTGCAAGAAAGTTTGCCCGACAGATGCAATCCAGTGTGGGATCAGAAAAACACCTGACAGACTATAAAAAGTAGTCTGCCAGGTGTTTTTGTATGTTTTTGTTGGAAAATGTACAAAAATATCGAAAAATATATAAAAAACTGGTAGAATCATATTGTGAAAATACAGAACAGAAAATGAGGTGACTGTATGGCAAAGAAGAGAAAAAAACCGAAGATGGAATTCCGCTATTACCAGATGCCTGCCGGAAGTCCGATTCTGGCTCTTCTGGGGCAGAAGTGGGTTCAGAATTATGGAAATGATGTGGATTATCTTCATTTTCATAATTATCTGGAGATTGGTTTCTGTTACGAAGGGGATGGAGTTATGGCGTTTGGTGAGGCTAAAATGCGGTTTTCGGGAAGAGAATTTACGGTGATTCCACCCAATTATGCTCATACGACTAACAGTGATCTGGGTACGGTCAGTAAATGGGAGTATCTTTTCATAGATGTGGAAGGTTTTATGAAAAAATTTCTGAACAATCCGGTAAAGGCTGAAAAAATGATTCAGAGAATATATTCTAAGGCTTTATTTCTGAAAGAGAATGAGTCCCCCTCTATAGCTGCAAAAATTCTTAAGATCATGAATATCATGCGTGAGGGAGAAGAATTTTATATTGAAGAATCCAGTGGAGTTCTTGCGGCATTACTAGTAGAAATTGCCAGACTGAACCGGGCTTCACCGGAAGACAGGGTGGAAGAGGAAACAGGGAAACTTACAAATATGATCACCCGCGTACTGGATTTTGTTTCTTATCACTATATGGAGGATATCCGGATAGAGGATCTGGCGAAGATCTGCCATATCAGTGAAACTCATTTCAGAAGAGTGTTTACATCGCATATGAAGGTAAGTCCTCTGGAGTATATTAATTCTGTGCGGATTCATACTGCCTGTGAATTTCTGCAGAAAACAGATACACCGGTGGCAGATATTGCGCACAAATGTGGTTTCACGACCAATTCAACGTTTAACCGGAACTTCAGACAGATAATGGGAGTGACTCCGGTTGAATGGAGAAAACGGCCGGAGAATTATGAACAGCAGCTTTTGGATTTCGATATTCATTCAGAGGAAGGATGGTAAAAAAGTTATGAACTATAAGATTGTGGAGCAGGTATCAAGAAAGAAAAAGAGTATGTCCGGAGTCCTGTGTGTGGTAATGATTATTTTTGCAGTGCTTTTTGTGGTTATGGGAATCACGATTTCCCAGGCATTTATGCTTCCGGGATTTCTGCTTGCGGGGCTGTATTTTGTCTTTGATATATTCAGTCAGAAGGATTATGAATACATGATGGAAAACGGTCAGTTTGAAATAGATGTGATCTATGGCAAGAAGTATCGCAAAACAGCTCATATACTGGAACTGAGTAATCTGGAGACAGTGGCACCGCACTGGCATGAAAGTGTTGCAAGGTACAAAAAGAATGGTGGAACGGAGAAGCTGAAAAAATACGATTATACCTCTTATGATGAAGATACTCCTTATTATACAATGATCATCCGGGAAGACGGGCACAAAATAAAACTGCTTCTTGATCTTAATGAGGAACTGCTTCATGCGATGAAAACACAATATCCTGAAAAAGTCTATTTTGCATAAAATGAATTAAAAACTGTAAAATATGTACAAAAATTGAACGGAAAATTTATGAAATAATAACAAAGGTCATTTTTAAAGACAAAAATATATATTTTTTTGTCCATGAAAGTGGCCTTTGTTATTAAAATTACATAGTAAAAACATAGTAAATGAGAAAGTGAACAAAAAATATATTTTTAAATATTTTTAATAGTGCAAAATACATAAAATGGTCGAAATTGCACATTATGTGTGCGGTTATGCAAACTATACCTGAAAATCGGATGCTATAATCAACTTACAAGCGATTCGGAAGAAAGAATAAGCTTAATAAAGGAGGATATAAATATGAGAAAAAAATTACTCGCAGTATTAATGACCGGTGCTATGGTAGCATCCTTTGCAGGATCAGCTACAGCTGTTTTTGCGAAATCTGATGATGACAACAAGTTAACTGTATGGGCGTGGGATCAGAACTTCAACATCAAATCCATGCAGATCGCAGCAGATCAGTATGCAAAAGATCATGAGGGATTTTCTGTAGATATCGTAGAGACATCTTCTGATGACTGCCAGACTAAACTGACAACAGCAGCAAATGCAGGCGATTACAGCACACTTCCTGATATCGTTCTTATGCAGGACAACAGCTATCAGAAATATCTGAAGAGCTATCCGGATGCATTCACAGATCTGAAAGATATCAACATTAACTGGGATGATTTTGGTAAACTGAAACAGTCCTATTCCATGGTAGATGATACACACTATGGTGTTCCGTTTGATAATGGTGCTGTTATTGCATGCTATCGTACAGATATCCTTGACGAGGCAGGATATACTATTGATGATCTGACAGATATCACATGGTCCAAGTTCATGGAAATCGGTAAAGATGTTCATGAAAAAACCGGAAAATATCTTCTTACAAGTGAAGCTACAGGTGGCGATACTCTGATGATGATGATGCAGTCCTGCGGAGCTAACTTCGTAAACGAAGATGGCGAAGCTTACATCGTAGGCAATGAAGTTGCAGAGAAATGCATCAATCTTTATGTAGATCTGGTTAAGAATGACGTTGTTAAACTTGTAAATAACTGGGATGAATATATCGCTACTATTACAGGCGGTGAGGCAGCAGGTATTGTAAATGGTAACTGGATCACAGCTACTCTGATGTCTACAGAAGATCAGAAGGGTCTGTGGCAGATCACAACAATGCCTAAAGTAGACGATGTTGATACAGCTACAAACTATGCAAACAATGGTGGATCTTCCTGGTATGTTACATCCAACTGCCAGAATGTAGAACTTGCAGAAGATTTCCTTGCAAGTACATTTGGTTCCAGCACAGAGTTCTATGATACAATCCTTCCGGAAGCAGGTGCAATCTCCTGTTATCTGCCGGCAGGTGAATCTAAGGTTTACAACGAGCCAAATGAATTCTTTGGTGGACAGCCAATCTTCTCCACAATTGTAGAATACTCTTCTCATATTCCGGAGTTCACAAAAACACCGTATCATTATGAATCAAGAGAATGCGTCAACACAGCAGTTGTAAATATCGTAAACGGCACACCTGTAGAAGATGCCCTTCAGGAAGCTCAGGATACTCTGGCATTCAAGATGACTGAATAAATTCTGATCGCAGGATCAGATGATGTCAGGATTGCGGGAACAGTGAAACTGTGAAGCAATCTGTAGACAGTGATTAAGTGAATGAAAACAGGTAAGTGCGGGGGACTGCCAGCAGTCCCCCATCTTACTGCAAAGAGTTGGTAATTGTCCGGCAAAATGCTGAACAGTTACAGAGTTTTTTGAAAGGAGGAGTTCACGTGAATTCTAAGAAAAAAGGTATGTCTCTGCTTGGCAAGCAGAGGGCAGCAGGATGGACGTTCCTGGCTCCTGCAACTATCATGATCGCGATCATGAGCTTTTATCCAATGATACGTGCATTTATCATTTCCCTGCAGACCGGAGCCGGAGCAAATATGAGATTTGCAGATCCGATCTTCAGCAACTATAAACGTATTCTGGCAGACAAGGTATTTCAGCAGTCTATTGCAAATACATTCCTGTATCTGATCATTCAGGTGCCGATCATGCTGATACTGGCAATTCTTCTGGCACAGCTTCTGAATAACAAAGATTTGAAATTTAAGGGATTTTTCCGTACTTGTGTATTTCTTCCATGTGCGACATCCCTGGTATCCTATTCATTGATCTTCCGTTCCATGTTTGCTACAGATGGTCTGATCAACAGTATTCTGATCAAACTTGGAATCTTATCTACCGGCTATAATTTCCTGGGGAATTCCGCCAGTGCCAAGATTGTAATTATCCTTGCGCTGATCTGGAGATGGACAGGATATAATATGGTATTCTATCTGGCAGGACTTCAGAATATTGAATATTCTGTATATGAAGCAGCAAAGATTGATGGCGCCAATGGCTGGAAGACTTTCTGGAAGATTACTGTTCCGCTTCTGAAACCGACAATTATCATGACATTTATCATGTCAATTAATGGTACACTGCAGCTGTTCGATGAGTCTGTCAACCTGACAAAGGGTGGACCGGCAAACTCAACAATCACAATGTCCCACTATATTTACAATACATGTTTTATTAACGTACCAAACTTTGGATATGCAGCAGCAATGTCATTTATCATATTCATTATGGTAGCTGTACTTGCATTTATTAATTTGAAAGTAGGTGATACACGTGACTAAGAAAAACAAATCAGCCATTCAGAGAAGATTGATTCCAACCTATATTTTTCTGATCATCGTGTCATTTATTTCAGTATTCCCGTTATACTGGATGATTTCAGCTGCAACTAATACATCCACAGATGTATCACGTGGACGAATTATTCCGGGAAGCCATTTTATGGAAAACTTCCGTAATCTTACATCCCAGCAGCCACTGTGGAGAGCACTTGGAAACTCCTTCTTTTATGCAATCCTTACTACAGTGATCTGTCTTCTGATCTGCTCTATCGCAGGTTACGGATTTGAAGTTTACCATGATAAGTGGAAAGACAGAGTATTTTCAATCCTGCTTCTGGCTATGATGGTTCCGCAGGTTGCAACTATGGTTCCGTTATTCAAAATGTTCTCCAAGGCAGGACTTTTGAATACAGCAGTAGGTTTTATCCTTCCGATTATTTCCACGCCGTTTATGATCATGATGTTCCGTCAGAATGCCAGATCATTCCCGGTTGATATTATTGAAGCTGCACGTATTGACGGACTCAATGAAGTAAGGATTTTCTTCCAGATGTTCATTCCTACAATGAAATCTACATATGCAGCGGCTGCTGTTATTACCTTTATGAATGCATGGAACTCTTATCTGTGGCCAAAGGTAATCATGACAGACAACAAGGCAATGACCATGCCAATGCTGATCGCCAACCTGATCACAGGTTATGTGACAGATTATGGTATGCTGATGTGCGGTGTATTGTTCTGTTCTATTCCTACAATGATCGTATTCTTTGTATTACAGAAACAGTTTGCAGAAGGTATTACCGGAGCAGTCAAATAAAAAACTGAAAAAGAAAAATATAACTTCGACCGTCTGGAAGACATTATCAATAATCTATACAGAGAGGGCGAAAGAGAACACCCGGCAGATTATGAAAAGTAATTTTGCCGGGTGTTTTTGATGCCTGTTTGGAAATTTATAGCAAGCCTCTTAATTAATATGCATTACTGCAACTATACAGAACCATATGGTTCCGAAAAGGTAGCATTATTTTATGGAATCGATATAGTATTAATAAATTTGTGGTAGGCATAACGGAAAAAGTACGGTAAAATAGTTAGAATGCGGAAAGTATTTTTCCAAAATAAAACAAAAGGGGGAGGGCCATGTCCGAAGTAAAGAATAAGAAAAAGAAATCAAGTATTATTCAGGTCAGTATTGGTGTTCTGGCAGTTATTATGGCTATCCTTATTATCATAATGATGGGAATTGTCTCAGATATTCAGGGAACGGCCCGTATTGTAAATTATACCGGTTTAGTCAGGGGAGAGACACAGAGACTCATAAAACTGGAGCTTTCCATGCAGCAGGAAAATGAGATGATCCATGATATAAGAACTTTTATTGACGGTTTGCGAAATGGAAATGATGAATTAAATCTTGTACGTCTCAATGATGTTGATTTTCAGAATAAAATGCAGGAACTGGATGATAAATTCTCTGACCTGTATAAGAAAATTTATCTTGTGAGGTTCAAAGGAGCCAGAAACACAGATATTATTCCGGAAAGTGAGGAGTTTTTTGTGATCTGCGATGAAGCAACAGGCCTGGCTGAAAAATATTCGCAGAAAAAAGCCACATCCTTATCATTGCTTGAGAAATATATCACAGCAGATATTGTTGTGCTGATGCTGTTGATCGGATATGAATTCATCAAAGCAATACAATATGCTGCAATGAACCGCCTGCTGCAGCGAAAGGTATATCTGGATGATGCGACGGGACTTCCGAACAAAAATAAATGTGAAGAATTACTGAGTGAGGAAGAACCGGATGCAGATACCGGTGTCTGCAGTTTTGATCTTAATAATCTCCGGCGTATTAATGACAGCAGAGGTCATGAAGCCGGTGATGCCTATATCCGTAGATTTGCCATCTGCCTGCGGGCTTCCATGCCGGCAGAGCAGTTTGTGGGAAGAGCAGGTGGAGATGAGTTTCTTGCAGTTACCCATGGACTGGACAGGGAACAGATGACACAGTGCCTTGAAAAGGTGCGCAGAGATATGAGAGAGGAATCCAAAGTGTATCCGGATACTCCCCTGAGCTATGCAGCAGGCTTTGCACTGGCCGGCGATTTTCCCGGAAGTACAATGAGAGAACTGTTTAATTGCGCAGACAAAAACATGTATATCAATAAGAATCATGTAAAAAGGGAAGAAGCTGCTGCAGAAAAGCATCAGGGATATCAGCTGTTAAAGCTGCTTAATCAGCATGGCAGTAATTTCTCGGATTGTCTGTACTGTGATGCCAGGATGGATACTTATCGGGCAATCCGTTCCAGTGAGAATTTTTTCCTGGCCTCTGATGGTGCATATTCCGGTGCTGTGGAACAGATCATAGAGGAACAGATTGAAAAGTCCTGTCAGGCAGATATCCGCGAAGGGCTGCAGATTTCGGAGCTTCAAAAGAAGATGCATACGAAGGAAGACGTGCTGGAATATGAGTATAATATCGGAAAACAGGGGGCATATAACCGCCTGACACTGATTCCGGTGGACTGGGATGAGGACAAAAAGCTGCATCATTTTCTTCTGGCATTTGAAACCATCCGAAAGACTTCTGAAGGTCAGACAGGTGCAAAAGAGCAGCTTCAGCTCTATTATGAACAACTGAAACAGTCAATCCTGGAAAATGACAGCTATGTGGATGCGCTTCTGGAATTGTCAGATGTGATCTATACAGTAAATCTGACAAAGGATGTTCTGGAAAGAAGAATCGTATTGAATGGAAAAGAACAGAAGAGCCGGGAACTTTTTATGGACTACCCGCTTCCATGTTCTTATCAGGATTATTGCTGGGAATATGAGAAAAAAATTACTCAGGAAACAATTGCCGGTTACTGTATGACAGATAATTGCGAAAAGCTTCGTAAGAGGTTTGAGAACGGAGAAACCAATATGTCTGTGGAATATTGTGCCCGCGAAGATGATGGAAGTATCCGCTGGGTACAGAAAACAGTTCTTATGACCAGGATGGTGGTGTTTGATACAGAAATTCTTGCTGAGGTGCCTATGATCTATGCGATCATTCTGCTTCAGGATACCACACAGAGACATGAACGGGATGAGCAGGAACAGGCGCGCCTTCAGGCAGCATTCAATGAGATGCGTGCCGAGAGCAGGGCAAAAACGAATTTCCTCAGCCGAATGAGCCATGATATCAGGACACCTCTGAATGGTATTATTGGTCTGTTAAAGATTGACGAGACTCATTTTGAGGATAAGGAACTGATACAGGAAAATCATAAAAAGATGAAGATAGCAGCGAATTATCTGCTCTCTCTTATCAATGATGTTCTGCAGATGAGTAAAATAGAGGAAGGTCATATTGTTCTGACTCATGAATATATCTGTCTTAAAGATCTGGTCTATGAGATTGAGAGTATTATCACTCACAAGGCAGCAGATGAGGATATTCAGTGGATTTATGAGAAAAATAAGGAGAATATCCCTTATCCTTATGTCTATGGAAGCTCACTGCATCTTCGCCAGATTTTTCTGAACATCTATGGAAACTGTATTAAGTATAACCGGCCGGGAGGAAAGATCACTACGGTAATGGAGGCTGCAGATGTACATGATGGAATCTGTACATACAGATGGACGATTTCTGATACAGGTATAGGGATGAGTCCGGAGTTCCTGAGTCATATTTTTGATCCGTTCTCACAGGAAAAAACAGATGCCCGTAGTGTTTATCAGGGAACCGGTCTGGGAATGGCGATCACTAAAGGCTTGATTGAGCAGATGAATGGAAGTATTGAAGTGACAAGTCAGGTGGGAGTTGGATCTGTGTTTGTCATTATCATTCCATTTGAGATTGCCCAGGAACAGAAAAAGGATGAGGAAATTGCTGAGAAATATGATATTCGTGGATTGCATCTGCTGGCAGCCGAGGATAATGAGCTTAATGCTGAAATCATAGAAATGCTGCTGACAGATGACGGTGCGAAGGTTACAGTTGCAAAAAACGGCAGACAGGCGGTGGAGCACTTCGAAAATAATCCTCCGGGAATTTTTGATGCCATATTAATGGATGTCATGATGCCTGTTATGGATGGTATTGCAGCAACAAAAGCCATACGTGCTATGGACAGGGCAGATGCAAAAACAATTCCGATCATTGCAATGACTGCAAACGCATTTGAGGAAGATGCAAAAAGATGTCTCGCAGCCGGCATGACCGCACATCTGGCAAAACCCTTTCAGATAGAAGATGTGGAGAAAACTATTGTGGAGTGCTGTGGAAAGTGATGCCATCTGTAAGGTCTGTTGTTATGAGTAAGTTATCATAAATAGAGTTAAAAGTCTGGATGACGAAAATATGAGTAGAGAAAGGCGTGAGTCACAGAACTGACAGTCATCACAGGAAGGCTGATAAGACTGATTGCTGAAAGAGTTTTCTCTGAGATTGAACTACTGACATAGAATAAGAGAAGGTGCAAATCATAGAAATGTGGTTTGCACCTTCCTTTTTGCGTTCATCCACTGCAGAATTAATTGGATTAAGATACATTATTTACGAGGATTGCTATAAGCAAATTATTTTTGAGGGTTGCCATGGATTTTACGGAAAGCAGCAGTACTCTTACGTTCGATGATATCATAAGGAAATAATATTTTTAAATGCTTTTCATGACCGCCCTCAATACGGTCAATCAGTATTTTGGCTGCCATTTTTCCCATTTCATCAAGAGGAATGTGTGCTGTTGTTAATGAGGGAGTCAGATATTGTGCTGTATCGATATCATCAATGCTGGCAACGGATACATCTTCGGGAATGCGAAGACCGTATTCCTTGATAGCTTTCATTGCACCGATTGCCGTAATATCATCAGCACAGAAGAAAGCAGTTGCATCACAGCCGCTTTTAAGAAGATGGCAGACACCTTTGTATCCCTCTTCTGTGGAATGAACAATGTTAGAGACGTATTTGGGACTGACAGAAATATCTGCATCTGTCAATGCAGAACAGTATCCAACATACCGGTTTTCATTCTGTGTTTCGCCGATGTAAGCGATTTTTCTATGACCCTGTTCTATAAGGCGGGTTACGACATCATAACTGATTTGTGTTCCATCACAGATAATCTGATCATATTTTGCATCCAGATTATTCAGACCGGAATAAACAACATACTGGAAATGTTTTTTCAGAAATTTCAAAAGCTCTTTATCACAACGACCCAAAACGGCAATGCCGTCAATATCATTGCTGGCAATTAACTGTAGAGTAAAAGGATCATCGATATCAAAAGCAGAAAATGTGTACTTTAAAATATAGTTATGACGGAATGCTTCCTGTTCAATATTTTTGGCCAATGTAGAGAAGAAATAATCAGATGCTCCATCCGGAACCCGTGCAAAGAGACAGGCAATAGAACGAAATGGTTCTGTGGAAGATGAATCAGGTTCTACAGTATTTTTTTTTGAATGTCTTGGAATATAATTGGTACGTTTGGCTATTTCCCATATACGGTCTTGAACTTCCCTGCTCACGGGGCTATTAGTACTTTGATTGATTACACGTGAGACTGTTGAAATCGATACGCCTGCTTCTGCTGCAATTTCTCTCAGCGTCATAGGAGACCTCCTTTCTTGGGGTGCAGTGTTTTATGATACTTATGTCAGAACCAGGATGTCAGATTGCTGTATGAATTTACAGCTATATTGTTAACACAAGTATAGTTGATTCAAAGACAAAAATACAGATGCAATATAAGAAATGTATGAAAATATAAAGCAAACGTTTGCTGATAAATGAAGTGAATTTTTTTTAGTACATGATAAGATAAAATATAGAATCTATAGAATGTATTAAAAAATGGGGGAAATAAAATGGAAGAAAAAACAAAAAGTAAAGGATATGTACTGCGAAAATTATTTTTTGCATGTCTGTATCTCAGCACATTTACTTTCGGCGGCGGTTATGTAATTGTTACTTTGCTGAAAGAAAAATTTGTGGATCATTATCACTGGATCGAAGAAGATGAAATGCTGGATCTGGTTGCAATCGCCCAGTCTTCACCTGGAGCGATCGCAGTAAACGGAGCGATTATTGTGGGGTATAAGCTTGCCGGCATACCGGGAATGCTGGTATCTGTCATTGGAGCGATCATTCCTCCGATGGTGATCTTATCTGTTATTTCTGTATTTTATGATGCGTTTTGTTCCAATTATTATATTGCGGCATTATTAAAAGGAATGACTGCGGGAGTTGGGGCAGTTATTATGTCTGTAGTGTATGATATGGGGAAAAATGTTGTAAAGTCAAAGGACTGGGTGAATGTGGTGATAATGATCATCAGTTTTTGTCTCAGCTATTTCCTGAATGTTAACATTATCTATATAATACTTTTGGTAGCTGTATTTGGAATGGTACGGACAATAGTAAAAGGAGGCAGGGAAAAATGATCTATATTCAGCTTTTTTTAAGTTTCATCCAGGTCGGGGCATTGAGTTTTGGAGGAGGATATGCCGCAATGCCGCTGATACAGGAACAGGTGGTGAATCTGCACAGCTGGCTTTCAATGAGCGAATTTACGAATCTGATAACGATCGCTGAAATGACGCCGGGACCGATTGCAGTAAACTCTGCTACTTTTGTAGGGATGCAGATAGCGGGAATCTTAGGTGCAATAATTGCTACATTGGGATGTATTCTTCCCTCCTGTATTATTGTAACCTTGCTGGCATATGTTTATATGAAGTATCGGAATATGTCTTTACTTCAGGGAACACTGGCATCTCTCAGACCGGCAGTTGTATCGATGATCGCCAAAGCAGGGGTAACGATTTTAATTTCTGCATTTTTCATTGATGGTACTGTAAATCTTATACGCCAGAATGTATGTGTGGAAATGATCATATTTTTTGTGGTCGCATTGGTGCTGCTTCGTAAATTTAAAATAAATCCTATATTGGCAATGGTTTTGTGTGGTGTGGCAAATGTGGTTTTGAACGCTGTAAAAAAAGCGTAAATCACTATATGGTAAATCAAACGTTTGCGTAATATTGAATTGCAAATATATCAAAATTACTATATTATTGAGTTAAATTGATAAAGCAAAAAAATAATCGGAAAACAAAGAGGTTGAAAAGATTAGTATCTTTTTGACCTCTTTGTTTTTTATACGAAAGCAAAAATCAGTGAAAATCCTGTGAAAGAGAAAAAAATGGAAAAAAGCATAAAAAAAAATACACAAAAATTGAAATGACAAATTATACAAAATATCCAGATAACGTTTTCATTAATTGTGCTTTTGTTTTTGCAAAAATATGTTAAGATAAGAGTACAAAGTGAAATTGAATAAAACATATTCAAGAAAAATAAAAAGTTTATTGTAAGATGCACAATAAACAGTGGAAAGGAAAGCGGAATATGTCACAAAATGTATTAGTGGTACATGGAGGTGGGCCTACAGCAGTCATCAATGCATCCCTTTACGGTGTGATCGAAGAAGCAAAACGAAATCCGGAGGTTGGAAAAGTTTACGGAGCGATTGGTGGAACCGGAGCAATTTTTTCAGAAACTTTCATAGATTTGACTTCGTTTGATGATGAAAAATTGAAACTTCTTTTGCATACACCTGCTTCGGCAATTGGATCTTCCAGATATCCTCTATATGAAAAAGATTATGAAAAAATGGTGGATATCTTTAAAAAACATGATATTAAATATGTTCTTCTGAATGGCGGAAACGGAACTATGGATGCATGCGGACATATTTATGAGGTCTGTAAGGATCAGGATATCAAAGTTGTTGGAATTCCAAAAACGATTGACAATGATATCGCAATGACAGATCACTCACCAGGATATGGAAGTGCGGCAAGATTTATTGCAGCTTCTACCCAGGAAGTTGGTGAAGATGTAAAATCTCTTCCCATTCATGTATGTATTATGGAAGCCATGGGAAGAAATGCAGGATGGATCACAGCAGCTTCCGCACTTGCAAGAAGGAAACAGGGAGATGCTCCTCACCTGATCTATCTGCCGGAACGAAACTTTAATGAAGATGAGTTTCTTGAGGATGTATCCAGACTTCAGAAAAAGCAGGGTGGAGTAGTAGTTCTGGTAAGTGAGGGACTTCATGATGCAAATGGAGAATCTATTGTTCCTCCAATCTTTAAATCAGAAAGAGCTGTTTATTATGGAGATGTAAGTTCACATCTTGCGAATCTGGTAGTTAAGAAACTTGGCGTAAAAGCAAGAAGCGAAAAACCCGGACTTTGCGGAAGAACTTCTGTAGCACTTCAGTCACCGGTGGACAGAGAAGAAGCAAGACAGGCCGGCACAGTTGCACTGAGGAGTGCTGTTGAAGGAAACAGCGGAGTGATGGTAGGTTTTGAACGGGTCCCGGGAACGGTGTATCAGATGAAAACAAAGCTTGTTCCTATCAAAGAAGTTATGCTTTATGAACGGAAGATGCCTGACAATTTTATAAATGAAAGAGGTAACGATGTAACACAGGAATTTGTTGACTGGTGTCGCCCGCTGATCGGAGATCCACTTCCGGAATTCCTGAATTTCAAGGATTATCTTTAAAACGAAAAATATACAAAACAAAAATGAAAATGTTCCATTGAAAGGAGAGTAATTATGGAAAAAAAGAAAAAAGGAGTAATGCAGTCTATCCCGGGATGGGCATGGGTACTGATTTCCCTTGCGGTAGCAATCCTGTTATGGTATGTATTATCCATTAATCCCAAAACAGCACGAAGCTTCCCATTTATTCCGGCTATTCTTGAGGCAGCCAAACGAATGATTGATAATGGGGCACTTGGACAGGATTTCTGTAGTTCAATGATATCAATTCTGGCCGGATTTGCACTTGGTTTTATAACTGCAGTACCGATTGCGTTTCTTATGGCATGGTATCTCCCGGTCAGAGGGGTTCTGGAACCATGGATTCAGTTTATTCGTAACATTCCGCCTCTGGCATATGTACCGTTGGTAGTTATTACAGCAGGTGTAGGTAGAAAACCTCAGATTATTGTTATTTGGATCGCAACATTCCTAATCATGACAGTTACAATTTATCAGGGTGTAAGAAATATTGATAATACTCTGGTAAAAGCAGCCAGAGTCCTTGGTGCAAAAGACAGAGATATTTTTGTGAAAGTTATTTTTCCGGCAACAACTCCGTTTATTTTGACAGCTGTTCGACTTGGTATTTCTGTTGCACTGACAACATTGATCGCAGCAGAAACAACAGGAGCAACTGCTGGTCTGGGAATGAGAATCCGCTCTCTGGCAAACAGTTTTGAAACAGCAGGTATGCTGATGTATATCATCATCATTGGTATTATTGGACTGGTAATGGAAAAAATCATTAAATTCTTAGAAGGAAGGTTAACAGGATGGCAGGAGAAGAGAGAGTGACAAAACTTAAGATTGATAACGTTAAAAAAATTTATCAGACTCGTAAGGGCGAGATGACTGCATTAAACGGAGTAAATCTTGATATTAAAGAAAATGAATTCATCTGTGTGGTAGGACCTTCCGGGTGCGGTAAATCTACATTGTTGAATATTATCGCAGGGCTGGATACTCCAACCAGTGGAGCGGTATATATTGATGGCAAGAAAATTGAAGGAACAGGTACTGAAAGAGGTGTTGTATTCCAGCAGTATGCATTGTTCCCATGGCTGACGGTTCTGAAAAATGTTATGTTTGGATTGAAATTGCAGGGCAAGAGCGATGCTGAAGCGAAAGAAATTGCAATGAAATATATCAAGATGGTACAGCTTGAAGATTTCGTAAATCATTATCCAAAGGAACTCTCCGGTGGTATGAAACAGCGTGTTGCAATTGCAAGAGCCTATGCTGTAAAACCTGAAGTACTTCTTATGGATGAGCCTTTCGGAGCTTTAGATGCGCAGACAAGAACTCAGCTGCAGACAGAACTTCTGAAAACATGGGAGAGTGAGAGAAAAACATGTTTTTTTATCACACATGATGTAGATGAGGCAATTATTCTGGCGCAGAGAGTTATCGTTATGAGTGCCAGACCCGGACGTATCAAAGATATTGTAAATATTGATATTCCATATCCACGTGATCAGGAAACAAAGATGAGCCCAAGGTTTATGGAATTGAAAAATCATATCTGGAGTCAGGTATATCAGGAATATCTGGAAGTAAGAAAATAATGAATTTTGGTCGTTGCTTGTATGGAACGGTTCAGAATAAAGAGAAACTATTAAATACTACCCTAAAAAGTGGAAAAGAAAGGAAGCAGGACAATGAGAAAAACATGGAAAAAGTTAGTAGCAATGGCAGTAACAGCATCTATGGTCATTTGTGGCGGAGCAATGGGAGTAAGTGCAGCGACAGAGGAAGAACCGGAAAAAGTAACTGTACATGTAGCTTATATGCCTGATTATGCAAGTTTAAATGGTCTTATCTCTGCAATTGAACTTGGATATTTTGATGATGAGAATATTGATGTACAGCTTACAGAGTTCTCCGATGGACCGACAATCATTCAGGCTATGGAATCTGGATCTATTGATGTTGGATACATCGGACAGGGAGCCCACAAACTTTGCATCAACGGTAAAGCTGATATCTTTGCGCTTGCACATGTATCTAATGGTGATGCTGTAATCGGAAGTAAGGAAAAAGGAACAGATACAATTGAAGGATTAAAAGGAAAAACAATTGCTTATTCTTCAGGAACATCCAGTGAAGATATCCTGAATAAAACCCTTGCAAAAGGAGGTATGACGATGGATGATATCACAGCAATGGATATGGATGCAACAAACATTGTAACAGCAATGCTTTCTGGCAGTGTTGATGCGTGTGCAACATGGGTACCGAACTCTTTGAAAGTTCTTGAGGAACTTGGAGATGATGGTGTACAGCTGACAGATAACAAAACATTTATTGATCAAACTGTATCTCTTGCAAGTTGGATTGCAATGCCGAAATATGCTGAAGAAAATCATGACGTACTTGTAAGATTTGCAAGAGCTCTTTATAAAGGATTTGACTATCGTGCAGACCACAGCCATGATGATGAAGTGTGCGGCTGGATTGCTGACAAGATTAAACTTGAAAAAAATTCCCTTCTTGATCAGGTAGAAGTAGCAGACTGGACAACAAGTGAATTCATCAGGGATCATATGGATGATGTCAAAGGCTATTATGAACTGCAGCAGAAATCATTTGTTGAGAGCGGTGACTGTGAAGAAACACCAGTTGATAATTATGTTCTTTTCGATGTAATGGAAGAAGCTTGCGCAGAATAATAAGAAAGATTACACAGGCAGAGATGTCTGTGTAATCTTTGAAAAAAATATACACTCGTGTGTATATTAAGAAAGTCATCCGGAAAGGAACAGAACAGTGGAGAGCGGACGACAGAAAGTAACAAGAAAAGATGTTGCAAGAGAAGCAGGAGTGTCGGAAACAATAGTTTCTTATGTACTTAACAAAAATCGTTATGTGAAAGAGGAAAAAAGGCAGCGTGTTCTTGAGGTTGTGGAAAAACTTCAGTATCATCCCAACAATATTGCAAGGGCTCTTCACGGAAAAGGCAGCCTGCAGATTCTTTTTCTTGCAGAAGAACTGAGCAGTGGTTATTTTTCCGAACTGGTAAGCCAGATGAGCAGGGATGCTTACAGACGGGGATATATGATCTCTCTTTGTGAGAGCCAGGAGGAAGATGAGTTTGTAAGTCAGATTCTAAGCAGGCAGTTTGATGGTTTATTTGTCAGTGCTTCCAGTGTAACAGACAGGGAACTGAAACTTCTGGTGAAGTCAGGAATCCCTATGGTACTGTTTTTAAACAGGGAGATCAGCTGTGAGCTTCAGGATACAGTTGTGGTAGATACAGGACTTTATGAAGGCAGCAGAGAATGTGTAAAATACCTTGTGAAAAATGGATGCAGAAATTTTGTTTATCTTGATAAAACAGGAAAACAATGTGACAGGGATATTCACTGGAAGGGATTTCTGGATCAGATAAAAGAATCAGAAATTACTTTTGCACAGGCGCAGAGGATTTCCGGATGTGAGGATATAAAAGAACTGGAACAGAGACTGCAGTTACTGCTGGAAGAAAATCCTTTTGTTGATGCAATAGTGGCAAGATATGACAATCTGGCTGCAGTGGCACTTTCTGTGGCAGGAAGAACCGGTAGAAAAGTCCCGGATGATCTGATGGTGACTGGATTTGATAATGATTTTATAAGTAATTATGTAAGCCCGGCTCTTACTACAGTGGAGATACAGAAAGAAGAAGTGGCAAAATTTGCAATAGAATCACTTCTGTCACTGATTCGTCATGATGAAGCAAATAAAAAAATAAGCTTTACAGCCAGGTTGGTTATCAGGGAAAGCACAGAGAAAAAATGTTATTGTAAACAGTAATGAAAAGATAAATAAATATAACCTGCCAGGAGCAGGGGAAAGAAGTGAAAATATGTTAGTTACAAGTAAGGAAATGCTCGAAAAGGCACGAAGAGAACATTATGCAGTGCCTGCAATGAACACACAGGGTGGAAACTATGATATTATCTGGGCGATCTGCAGAGCAGCGGAAGAAATGCATTCACCTGCGATCCTGGCTCATTATGTGGCTACAGGAGCATATTCCGGAGATGACTGGTTTGTAGAAGTATGTAAATGGTGTGCAAATAAAGTAAGTGTACCAATCGCGATCCATCTGGACCATGGTGACAGCTTTGATATCTGCATGAAATCATTAAAGAATGGATTTACGTCCCTGATGATCGATGGATCTACAAAACCGATTGAAGAAAATGCCAGACTCACAAATGAAGTGATCAAGGTGGCAAAATGTTTCGATGTTCCTGTAGAAGCAGAGATCGGAGAACTTTTAAGATTAGATGAAGCCGGTGCTCAGATGGAGAATAAAAATGTAGCAAATCCGGAGCAGGTCCGTCAGTTTCTGGATTTGTGTCAGCCGGATTCCCTGGCTATTGGAATCGGAAATGCTCATGGATATTATAAGGGTGAACCGGATATCAAACTGGAAGTTCTGGAAGAAGTAAGGAAATTTACAGATATTCCATTTGTTCTTCATGGATGTACAGGTATGAGAGAAGATATCATCAAAGAAGCTATTAAGCTTGGTGTTGCGAAGATCAACTTTGGTACAGAAATCCGTTATAAATATGTAGAACATTATGAAGAAGCATTGAAGACAAATCATCAGGGACATTCATGGAAACTGTCACAGCTTGCAAATGATGCTCTGACAGAAGACATCAAAAAGATCATCCGTCTTGCAGGTTCAGAAGGAAAGGCCTGAGAAGATAAAAGCAATTAAAATAAAATCACAAGGGAATTAAATTCAGGAGGAAATATAAATGAAAAAAAACAGTGAACTGACCTATAAAGAAATGTACCAGCAGCCGGCTTCTTTTCAGGCTGTCAATGATACTCTGGAGGATATTTTCAAAACTCTGGACAAGGTATTCTTCGGTGAGAAAAAATATGATGAGCTGATTTTTACAGGATGTGGAACTTCTCTTTATCTGGCACAGGCTTCAGCAGCAGCATTTTCCACTTATACAGGAATCCCGTCAAAGGGAGTTCCATGCTCTGAGCTGTATTATTTTCCGGAAACTTATGTAAAAGAAGGAAGAAATGTGCTGATCCTTCCGATTACTAGAAAAAGCTATACTACAGAAGTAAGAATGGCTATTGATAAAGTTCGTACTTATCCTCAGGTTACTACACTGGCTATTACCTGTGACAAAGACAGTGAAAAATATAATGACTATTACATTCTTTCACCGGATACAGCTGAAGACAGTGTTATCATGACACGTTCTTTTACAAGTATGTTATATATGGCTGTTATCATGGCTATGTATGTAGGCGGTAAGAAAGATGAAATTGCTGCAATGAAAGATTATGCTCCATATTCTGAAAAGGTTCTGAAAGAAATGGATGAACTGTCTGCAAAAATCATGAATGAGCATAAAAACCTGAATCTCTACATTATTCTTGGACAGGGTATTTATTATGGTGTTGCCAATGAATGTATGAATAAGATGAAAGAAATGGGACTCAGCAATTCTGAAGGATATTATGATCTGGAATACCGTCATGGGCCAATGAGTCTTGTAGACGAAAATACACTGATCGTGTGCTTAAGCAATAAAGCCTGCAGAGATGGTGACAAAGCACTTATGGAACAGATGAAGAGTTATGGTGCAATAGTTGCAGTTCTTGGCGGAGAACTGGGAGATACTTTTGATCAGATCGCTGATTACGTATATTCCATGGATAAAGAATGGAATGATATGCAGTACAGTGCAATCATCGGATTTATCGGACAGCTTCTTGGATATTATATTGCAGACAGCAAGAATCTGGATGCAGATTCACCGAGACACCTGACACAGGCTATTGTATTGAAATAATTTAAGAAAATTGAGGAGCAGATTGCGAATATCCGCCTGATTCAAACTGCGAAGCAGTTATAGTATAAAAGAAAAGACTCCCGGCAGGAAGAAGTGCTGCCGGGAGTCTTTTCTATTACTGAGGAGGAAGACTTGCAAAAGTCTTACGTCTTCTGTTAAGTTTTCCGCAACTGTCTCTTTTGGCAATGTAAAATGGAAGAGAGATACGCATGGGAAGGCGATGTCCGCCGTTAATACGGTCGATCAGGGTTTTTGCAGTTATTCTTCCAAGTTCCTCCAGAGGAATATGTACTGTGGTCAGCATGGGAGAAAGATATTGAGCTGTCTCTATATCATCTACGCTGATAACAGAAATATCTTCCGGTATTCGAAAATTTTTTTCTTTTAATGCGTGAATGACTCCGATAGCAGTGGTATCGTTTGCACAAAAAATTGCAGAAATATCTGCCTTATTGTGCATCAGGATATTAGCACCTTTGTAACCGCCATCTGCAGAAAGATGTACATTACTGGTATTTTTCTGCAAAAACGGAAGACCAAGTTTGGCAAGTGCATCTTTATAACCGCTGAAACGTACTTCATTATTCTGTTCACCTACATAACCGATTTTCGTATGTCCGAGCTCTGCAAGATAGGAAAGAGCGCTATAGGAAATATCACTTCCGTCACAAACTACCTGGTCATATTGGGTTCCCATTGGATTCAGACCTGTATAAATCACATTTTTATAATTTTGAGTAAAGAAGCGTAACAGCTGTTTCTCATATCGTCCCAGAATTACGATTCCGTCTACAGGAAATTGAGCAAGCTGTCGTGCCATATCGGGATTTGCGATATCCATGGCTGTAAATGACTGACGGATAAAATAGTTGCTCTTGAAGGCCTCCTGTTCAATCGCTTTTGCAATCTGTGAGAAGAATGGATCGGAAACAGCGGAATTACTTCTTGCATAAATACAGGCAATGGATTTGGGCATTGTATTCTGGATCTGAGCTTTTTGTCCTAATTTGAGGCTTCGGGCTGTTGCATTGGGAGTATAACCGCTTTTGCGTACGATTTCCCATATACGTTCCTGAACTTCCGGACTTGCCGCTTTTGTATTTTTCTGGTTTATTACTCTGGAAACCGTCGAAACAGAGACATTTGCCTGCCTGGCAATTTCTTTTAATGTCATAATAACTCCCCGCAATCTTTTATACAACTATTTTCTAAAACTATGATGTTAGGGTCAAAAGGTATTTTGCTCCTAACTTGATATCAAACTATGTGAAAAACAGAGGACTCTGTTTTAAAAAAGTCGTTCAGAACCCCGTCGGGGGTTCTGGACGACTTTAATTATACAGTAAATTTATAAAAAAAAACAATAAAAAGAAGGAAAACGTTTGCGTACTTTGAATGCAAAATCAACTCAAAGTCATTGATAAAAAAATAAAAACTTATATAATTTTTGATAGAGTACATAGAACTAAAGTGGAGGTGCTTAAATTTATGGGGAAAACATTGTATTTAGAGTGCTATTCCGGAATCAGTGGTGATATGACCGTCGGTGCACTTCTTGATCTGGGGGTGGATAAGGCAGTTTTGGATAGGGTACTGCAAAGTCTTCCTGTATCAGGGTTTCAGATAAAAACCGGCAAAGTGGTAAAATCCGGAATTGCAGCCTGTGATTTTGACGTTATGTTAGATAAAGATCATGAAAACCATGATCATGATATGAAGTATCTGCATGGTCATAATGAGAATACTGCGGGAGAGTCTGAGATTCATATACATGAACATGGTATTGCAGACCATGCATGTGCACATGAGACAGAATCTGCACATTGTCATCATCACCATGAACATAGAGGGGTGAAAGAAATTGCACATATTATAGAACATAGTGCAATGACTGACAATGCAAAAAAGATTGCTTTGAGAATATTTGAGATTCTTGCAGAAGCAGAGAGCAAGGCACATGATGTGCCTGTGGAGCAGGTACATTTTCATGAAGTCGGTGCAGTTGATTCCATTGTAGATATTGTGTCTGTGGCAGTTTGTCTGGATAATCTGGATATTACGGATGTAGTTGTACCTGTACTTTATGAAGGTTGCGGAACCGTCCGCTGTCAGCATGGAATTTTACCAATTCCTGTTCCTGCAGTTGCGAATGTGATAAGCGCAAATCATTTGTGCATAAAGGTGACAGCTGTTGAGGGGGAACTTGTAACACCTACAGGTGCTGCTATTGTGGCAGCAATAAGAACGAAAGATAAGCTTCCGGAGGAATTTGAAATAAAGAAAATAGGGATTGGAGCCGGAAAACGTCAGTATGAATGTCCCGGAATCCTCAGAGCAATGATTATTTCTTAGAAAACGTTTGCGCAGATTCCAGGCAAATTTGCATTGAATTCGTTGATTAAAAAAATTTTATCTACTATAATAAATACAACAATAAAGGTAACGAGCTGGATAATAAATGAAAGGAAGTAAAGCAATATGGGACATAGTTATTATAGCTATACAAAGGAAGAGTTAGTGGGTAATGGACCGAAGCTTCCGGTAATTGTTATGGAAGACAATGCAGAAGTATTTCATTCTATGGCAGTTGAAATGGTGGATGAGATCAAAAAACATAACGAAAAGGGAGAAAAAACAGTATTTATCTGTCCTGTAGGTCCTGTAGGACAGTATCCATATTTTGTGGATATGGTTAATGAGCAGAATATCAGCCTGAAAAATGTATGGTTTATTAACATGGATGAATATCTGGATGATGAGAAACAATGGATCTCAAAAGATCATCCGTTAAGCTTCAGAGGCTTCATGCAGCGTACAGTTTATGATAAAGTTCGCCTGGAACTTGTAATGCCGGAAGATCAGAGAGTATTTCCGGATCCGAATCATCCGGAATATATTTCTGAACTGATTGAAAAACTGGGGGGCGTTGATATCTGTTTCGGTGGAATTGGAATTAATGGTCATGTAGCATTTAATGAAGCAGATCCATCCCTTACAAATGAAGAATTTCTTGCTCAGAAAACACGTGTTCTTGAAATTACCAAAGAGACAAGAACAGCAAACGCAATCGGTGATTTCAACGGAGCACTGGAAGATATGCCTCATTATTGTGTTACCATCGGAATCAATGAGATCTCTCATGCAGGAAAGATCCGCCTTGGCTGTTTCAGAAACTGGCATCGTGCAGTAGTACGAAGAGCTGCATATGGGGAAGCAACTTCTGATTTTCCGGTATCTCTTCTTACTCCACATCCGGATATTAACCTGAAGATAACAGAATTTGTTGCAGCACTTGACTGAGATAGTCGATAACAGACAATAGAAAGAAGGAAGAACATGAGCATTCGGATCATAAATGGAAAAGTATATAAGAATGGAACTTTTTCAGAGGAAGATCTTGTTCTGAAAGAGGGAAAGATCAGTTCTGCTGAAGATGAAAACGCAGATGAAGTCTATGATGCAAAAGGGAAATATGTAGTACCCGGTTTTATAGATGTACATACTCATGGCGGTGCAGGGGTAGATGTAAATGCGGCTGATCAGCAGGGATTTGAAAAAATCGGACATTTTTTTGCAACTCAGGGAACTACGTCATGGCTTTCATCCATATTGACAGATACGAAAGAACAGACGTTGAAAACAATAAATGAAGCTGTGAAGCATCAGGAGGCACAAAAGAACGGACATGAAAACTGTGCAGATCTTCTGGGGATTCATCTTGAGGGACCATTCCTTGCGCCGGAATATAAAGGAGCAATGCCAGAGCATTTGCTGATTTCTCCGGATCTGGAGCTTCTGAAAGAATATCAGAAGGCAGCAGACGGTAATATTCGCTATATTACTGTTTCGCCGGAAGTAAAAGGAGTGCCGGAAGCAATTAAGGGAATGACGGATCTTGGTATGAAGGTTGCTATCGGTCATTCAGGCGCAGATTATGAGACTTCATGGAAATGTATTAATGAGGGGGCTGTAGCAGCGACACATACATTTAATGCGATGAAACTTCTTCATCAGCATTTTCCAGCTATCATGGGGGCTGTTCTGGAATCTGACATCTATTGTGAAGCTATCTGTGACGGACGGCATCTGCATCCGGGAACCGTTCGTTTTCTTCTGAAAATGAAAGGTCTGGACAAAGTAATCGCCATAACTGATTCTATCATGGCTGCCGGACTTCCGGATGGAGAATATATGCTGGGCGTTAATCCGGTTATCGTAAAAGACGGAGACGCAAAACTGAAATACGGAGATTCCAGAGCGGGAAGTACACTTACAACAGGATGTGCACTTAAGAATCTGATCAAATTTACAGGAAGATCTCTTGAAGAGATACTGCCGCTTCTTACATGCAATCCGGCTAAGATGCTGGATGTATATGACAGGATTGGAAGTCTTGATACCGGAAAAGATGCGGATGTGGTTATTCTGGATGAAGAATATTCTGTCATTGATACATTTGTAAAAGGTAGAAAAATAGAACAATAAGGGAGAGAAGATTATGCCATTAATACCATTAAGACCATTACTGGAAACTGTAGATAAATATCACTTTGCACAGGGGGCGTTTAATGTAAATGCAGTAGCACAGGCAAAAGCAGCAATTGAAGTTCATGAAATGTTCCGTTCTGCAGCAATCCTTCAGGGAGCAGATCTTGCAAATGGATTTATGGGTGGAAGAACAGATTTTCAGAATGCTACTCTGGAAGATAAAAAAATCGGTGCAAAGAATATCGCAGATGCTGTAAAGAAATATGCAGAAAATTCTCCGATTCCTGTTGTTCTTCATCTGGATCATGGTAAGAATTTTGATTCCTGTAAAGCAGCAATTGCAGGCGGTTATACATCTGTTATGATTGATGGCTCCAGCCTTCCGTTTGATGAAAACGTGGAACTGACTCGTGAAGTTGTCAAATATGCGCATGAAAGAGGTGTTTCTGTAGAGGGTGAACTGGGAGTTTTAGCCGGCGTGGAGGATCATGTATTTTCTGCTACATCTACTTATACCAATCCTTTAAAGGCTATTGAATTCTTTAAGAAAACAGGTGTTGATGCATTGGCTATTTCTTATGGAACCATGCATGGCGCTTCTAAAGGAAAAAATGTTAAATTAAGAAAAGAAATTGCCATTGCCATCAAAGAGTGCATGCTGCATGAGGGTATTTTTGGTGTACTGGTATCTCATGGATCTTCAACAGTGCCAAGATATATTGTAGATGAGATCAATGCTCTGGGTGGAAATATCCAGAATGCCTATGGAATTTCTATTGATGAACTGAAAGCGGCAATTCCATGTGGTATTGGAAAGATCAATGTAGATACAGATATCCGTCTGGCTGTTACAAGAAATATGAAAGAATTTTTTGCAGCTCATCCTGAAAAAAGAGAAAGCCAGTCGATTGGTGAGGTATATCGCCTTCTGGAGGCAAAGAAAGAACAGTTTGATCCACGTGCATTCCTGACTCCTATTATGGATACAGTTATGTATGGCGTTATTCCGGATGAAGATGTTGCTGCTCTTATGGCTGTTGTTGAAAAGGGCGTAAAAGAAGCAATCGGTACTCTGATCGTAGAATTTGGTTCTTATGGAAAAGCACCGCTGGTGGAGATGACTGGTCTGGATGAAATGGCAGAACGCTATCGTAAAGGGCTTTGATCTATATATTAACAGCACTGGTAGCTTTGGCAGGAAGTTGTGTGCAGAGCAGCAGTGGATTTGGCTATGCAATTATCTGTATGGCCATCTGGCCAATGTTTATGCCTTTTTACACAGCTTCCATACTGGAAGCGATTGCAGCTTTTTTTATGGTAATTTACATTGCAGTAAAGTTGTGGAAATTTATTGACTGGAAACTTCTTTTGCCACCTGTGATCATGGCTACGGTAACCAGCCTTCTGGGGGTGAATACGCTGATGGCTCTGGATGAAGCTGTTTTGTCAAAGATCATGGGAACAGTTCTTCTTGTTCTGGCAGTTTATTTTATTTTCTTCAGCAGTAAAGTTCATTTAAAGGCAGGTTTGGTTTCCGGATTGGCAGCCGGTGCAGTCAGTGGTTTTTGCGGAGGACTTTTTAATATTGGAGGTCCACCGATGGTAGCGTATTTTTTGTCTGTGACAGATGATAAAGAAAAATATAATGCTACACTTCAAATGTTTTTTACAATTAATACGGTCAGTGTTTTCCTGATCCATGTGTTTCAGGGTCATGTATCAGGAGCTATGCTGCCTTTGGTTGGAGCGGCACTGGCAGGAACGGCAGTTGGAACAGCAGTTGGAATGTTTTTGTTTCGCCGGCTTACTATGACAGGGATCAAAAAAGTGGTATATATTTTTATGATGTGTGCCGGAAGCTATCTCCTTTTATCCTGAATCTGTTTGCAGAGACTATAGGCAGACTGCACATTGTATGATGATTATTTGTCTGTTAATTTTGTCAAAAGAAAGGTAAGAATTTTATGAAACACATTTATCTGAATTTAAAAAGATTTGATGTTCCGGTGGAATTCGGAGGTGTAAACCGTCTGGCTCCGGTTGCTGACTGGGCATCCTGTATTGTAAAGAATACACAGGAAGAATTAAAGACATATGATCCTTCTGAAGTGGAATTTGGTATGTATTTCCCGGAAGTACATCTTCTGAATGCAGCAGCAGCAAAAACAGAGGGAAGTCCTGTTCAGATCGGCTGTCAGAGTGTATTCAGAGCAGATACTGCAGTTGGCGGAAATTTTGGCGCATTTACTGCAAATAGACCGGCTTCAGCTATGGCAGCGGCCGGATGTGAGACTACGATAATCGGACACTGTGAAGAGAGAAATGATAAGGCAGGAATCCTTGCAGAGGCAGGTGTCACAGATACAGGTGCTGTAAACCGCCTTCTGAATCAGGAAATTAAATGTGCGATTGCAAGAGGAATGAAAGTTCTTTACTGTATCGGTGAAAAAAGTGAGGAACAGGAGCAGTGGCAGGAAGTTCTTGGAAAACAGCTTGAGATCGGACTTAAGGATGTAGACACTTCAAAGGTTGTGATCGCATATGAACCGATCTGGTCTATCGGACCGGGAAAAACACCGGCCGGAAAAGAATATATTACTAAGATCGCAAAATTTGTAAAAGAAAAGACAAATGGTATGGACATCGTATATGGTGGTGGTCTGAAGCAGGACAATGCAGAAATGCTTGCGTCCATTGATGAGATAGATGGTGGATTGATCGCATTGACAAGATTTCAGGGTGAAATTGGATATTATCCGGAGGAATATCTTGAGATTATTCGTCTTTATATGGGTAAGGTAAATAACAGATAATAAATTAAGTACGTATAATGAAGGGAGATTTACTATGAAATTTGATTTTGAGTATGGACAGGGAACCATGTCTGCTGAATTGCCGGATAATACTGATATTTTTATTCCGGGAGAAACTGTAAAGGATCCTGATCATATTCCGGAAGATCAGCTAGAGGCTGCTTATCTGGAAAGTCTGGCTCATCCGATCGGTATGCCTACTTTAACAGAACTGGCAGGACCCGGAAAAACAGTTACTATTGTTGTTCCGGATCGTGTAAAAGGTGGCGAGCAGGCTACCAGCCACAGAAAGTTAAGCATTAAATATATTTTGAAAGAATTATATGCTGCCGGTGTTGAGAAGAAAGATATTCTTTTCATTATTTCTAACGGACTTCATCCAAGAAGCACAGAAGCGGATGCAAAGGCTATCTTTGGAGAAGAATTATTTAATGAATTTTGGCATACAGGACAGATCATCAGTCATGACAGCGAAGATCAGGAACATATGGTAGATCTTGGAACCACTCACAGAGGCGATCCGGTGTACATGAATAAATATGTCTTTGAGTGTGATATTCCGATTCTTATCGGTCATGTACAGGGAAATCCTTATGGTGGATATTCAGGCGGATACAAACACAGTGCAACTGGTATTACAAACTGGAAATGTATTGCAAGCCATCATGTACCGTCTGTTATGCACAGAGATGATTTTACACCGGTTAATGGTGGAAGCCTGATGCGTAATAAATTTGATGAGATCAGTATGCATATGGAAGAAAAAATGGGACATCCTTTCTTCTGCTGTGATGCTGTACTGGATACACAGTCCAGACAGATCGCAATTTACTCAGGCTATGCAAAGGAAATGATGCCGATCAGCTGGAAGCTTGCTGACAAGAGAACCTATGTACACTGGGCAGAGAAGAAATATGATGTACTTGTATTTGGTATGCCGCAGAAATTCCACTATGGTGATGGAATGGGAACCAATCCTATCATGATGATGCAGGCTTTAAGTGCACAGGTACTTCGATTCAAGAGAGTTATGAGTGATAACTGTGTAATTATCTGCGCATCTACATGCAATGGTTATTTCCATGATGAGCGTTGGCCATATTTAAGAGAATTATATGATCTGTTCCAGCATGATCATATGAATACGCTGCCGGATATGAACCGCCTTGGTGAGTATTTTGCTACGAATGAAGAATATATCCGTAAATATCGTTATACGAATGCATTCCATCCATTCCATGGCTTCTCTATGATGTCCTGCGGACATATTGCAGAAATGAATACCAGTGCAATCTATATCGTAGGCGCTGAGGAACCGGGCTATGCAAGAGGAATGGGCTTAAAAACAAGAGCTACATTTGAAGAAGCACTGGAAGATGCCAAGAAGAAATATGTTGGTCAGGAACCAAATATTCTGGCACTGCCAATGACATTCAAAAAAGCAGCTGTACATCTTTGCATGAAAGATCCTGCACAGGATTGTATGGATGAATATGGACATCGTCATCCATGTTGCTGTTGATGTAGCATCATTATATTAGTAGGGTATAGTATTTATAATATAAGCATCCCTGTCCAGAGCTGTTTTGTGTTTCTGACAGGGGTGTTTTGTTATATCACTGGCATTTTTATACTGAAAGAGAGAATTTGGGATATGAAAGAAAATACAGCTTTAAGAAAAAGAATTTTAGCAGCATTGTTTCTTGCGATCGGACTGATCCTTCCATTTATCACAATGCAGATACCGGCAGTAGGGAAAATGCTTTGCCCGATGCACATACCGGTGTTATTATGTGGATATATCTGCGGATGGCCATATGGTTTACTTATTGGGATTATTACACCTCTTTTAAGAGGAGTGGTGTTCGGAATGCCGGCAATTTTTCCGAATGCCTTCTGTATGGCGTTTGAACTTGCCACTTATGGGCTGGTGGCAGGAATTTTATCAGAAAAAATGAAAAAAGATATAAAATCCCTGTATATTTCACTCATAGCAGCAATGCTGTGTGGACGGATCGTATGGGGACTGGTTTCGGCAGCAGTATATGCATTTACAGGAGGGATCTTTACCTGGGAACTGTTTCTGATGGGAGGATTTATAAATGCGTTGCCGGGAATTCTGATTCAGCTTGTTCTGATCCCGTCCCTGGTAGAACGTTTGTATAATATGGAAGGAACAGTAGAATGGAATTAAAGGCATGCTGCAAAGAAAGATTTGAACCGGTAGTTCAGGCAATCAGAAAATTGCAGAAAGAGAAGGAAGGACTGGATGAGCCTCTGATCGTTGCAATTGATGGCAGGTGTGGAAGTGGGAAAACTACATTGGGAGAATATCTGGAGCAGGTATTCAACTGTAATCTGTTCAGAATGGATGACTTTTTTCTGCGCATGGAACAGCGTACGCCACAGCGTCTGAAAGAAACAGGAGGAAATGTGGATTATGAGCGGTTTGAGGAAACGGTATTAAGACCAATCTTTCAGAAGCAGACTGTTTTTTATCAGCCGTTCAGCTGCCAGAAATGGAATCTGCTGGAGGGATATCCTGTTCCTTATAAAAAACTCAATATTATAGAGGGTTCTTACAGTATGCATCCATATTTTAAGAACCCTTATCAACTTCGTGTATTTTTAAATATTTCTCCCAAAGATCAGATGGAAAATATAAAAAAGCGCAATGGCCCGGAAAAGGCAAAACAATTTCAGAATATGTGGATCCCAAAGGAGGAAGCCTATTTTAAAAAATTCCATGTGATGGATGGTGCAATACAGGTCATGTGGAATCTGAAAACTGAAGAATAAAAGATTATTCTATCAGAGAAATCTCAAGATGATATGCTTTTTCTTTTCCGGATTCCAGTGTGAGGATCCCATGCTTATGCGCAAAAATATCATCATCCTGATGAAAAATGCCGGAACCGTTCCATGGCTCCAGACAGAGAAACGGAGCCTTTCCTCCGGCCGGTGTCCAGATCGCAAGGGATTCAAAATCAGGATAATATACGGAAACACCTTTTCCTGTAACTGCATTTACGAAAGAAACATGGTGTGAATTCGTGTGTTCAAAGAAAACAGCATCCTGATCAAACATGGAAATTGTGAGAGGAAGTGTGTTGCCTTCTGCTTTCTGGGATACTTTGTGATCAAAATTAAATTCCAGATTCTTTATATCATATTCATAAGAAATAAAATTCTCTTCTTTTTCAAATCTTAAAATACAATTTTCAATATTTTCTCCATTATTGACCGGACACATGAAACCGGGATGTGCACCAATGTGATAATACATAAGGTCGGAATCTTTGTTTATTACTCTATAGTCCATAGACAGGGTACTGCCATTCAGATGATATGACAGGTAAAGTTTAAAATCATAAGGATAATGTTTTAATGTTTCTTCATTTGCTTTAAGTAAAAAAGTGACGGAATCTTCAGTCTGTTCTGTTACTTCAAATTCAGATTCTTTACAAAAACCATGCTTGGGCATCTGGTATATATGATCCTTGATAACAGTTTCTCCGTTGCGGACATTTCCCACAGTCGGAAAAAGAAGCGGAGAAGATCGAAGCCAGTAAGTGGGATCAGAATTCCATACGTATTCATTCCCGGATGGATTGGAATAGGAATTTAATTCGGCACCAAGTGTGTTTAAAAGTACATGATAATTGTCAGATTGTAATTTAATCTGCATAGTAAAACCCTCCCTGATAAATACATAATAGTAATATGCTGCATAAAATAAGCGTATCATAAAAACACTGTAATGAAATAGAAATTTGGACAAACGTTTGGGGATGAAAGATAGAGGGTGGAGTTGATTTTTATTTAATATCACAAATTTTTCACAAAAAATTAGCACTCACCTCTTGATAATGGAAGTTGATTTTTGTCCTGTCTTGTGTGTCCCGGAAGTGCCTGTTTTACAGGCTTTCCGGGGCATCAGTCATTTTGTCTGGTATTGTAAAGCAGTGTCAGATTTGTCGTAAATGTCGTAAATTTGTGGTCAAAAAATGATGAGAAATGGAGAGTGCTAATAAAATGAAATTAACGTATACGAATGTAAATGGATACCTGGTTCCTAATCTCACCTATAAATCCGGTGAGCAGATGGAGCAACTTGGAAAGTATGGTTTTCTTCGAAGAGATTATCTGAAGAATCATCGAAACTCAACGTATCAGGTGATACTTTTGCAGGATACGATTGGCGAGCATCTGCTGGAAGTGGATAAGGCTGCCAGAGAACGGGAAGAAATTATTCTGAAACAGTTGGAAGAAAAAGATCCATTGCCGGATAAGGAGAAAAATCAGATGGCATGGGTAAGAGCTGCCAATCAGCACAGAGCGATTGCAGAAGAGATTATTCTCAAGGAATTGATTTATGTTTAAATGAATGTGATGAGGTCGTGGAATGCGACCTCATTGTTGTATGAGAATATAAAATTGCAGTAGGCAGAACGAGAAAAATAGGGTAATATAACAATAACCTGTTGGTGCGATTTTGAAATGCCAAGTTGGCATTTCAAATTATAGAAGGGAATCAATAATGAAAAAAGAGATAATAGTAGCAAATAATATTGATAACATTTACGATGAAATAAATGCATTGATCAGAGAAAAGAAAACGGATGTAAAGAAAGTTGTGAACGATGCCATTATCTCACTTAACTGGGGAATTGGAAAAAGACTTAGTGCGGAGTTCACCGGAGATAATAAGCCTGAGTATGGAAAAAAAGTTGTTGCAGAAGTCAGTAAACGTTTGGAACAGGAGTATGGTTCTGGATTTGATAAAACATCAATTTCGAGAATGATTAAATTTTATCAGGAATTTCCTGACTTCGAAAAAGTTGCGACATTGTCGCAACAATTGACCTGGTCACATTTTGTAGAGATTTTGCCAATAAATGACGAGTTAAAGAGAGACTTTTATGCTGCAATGTGTATGCAAGAGAACTGGTCAGTGAGGACATTGCGTGAAAGAAAAAAATCTATGCTTTATGAACGCACTGCAATATCGAAGAAACCAGAAGAAACAATAAAAAATGAGATTGCCGAATTACGGGATGATGGAAAAATGAGTCTGGATCTTTTTTACAGAGATCCATACATGCTTGATTTTCTTGGTTTACGTGATACTTATAGTGAAAAAGATTTGGAAAATGCCATTCTTGCGGAATTAGAAAAATTTATTTTGGAAATGGGATCGGATTTTGCGTTTTTGGCAAGGCAGAAGCATTTTGTGCTGGATGGTAAAGATTACTATATGGATTTATTGTTTTATCACAGAGGTTTGAAAAGGCTGGTTCTTGTTGAGTTAAAGCTTGGAGAATTTGAACCGCAAGATAAAGGACAAGTCGAACTGTATTTGCGATGGTTGGAAAAAAATGAAAGAGTAGAAGGTGAAGAAAGTCCGGTTGCTCTTATATTATGTGCAGAAAAATCGCAGGAAACCATAGAATTAATGCAATTGGATCATGGAAACATCCACGTGGGACAGTATATGACTAAAATGCCTCCAAAAGAACTTTTAGAACAGAAGTTATCACTTGCTATTGCAAATGCAAGAGAGCTATTGGAACAGAGGAAAGAAGAATAAAGGTTTTCAATTTAATAATGAAATGCAAGATAGGCGTGAGTCATAAAAATATGACTTGCGTCTTTTTCTTTTTGCAGAAAGGCGTGAGACATAAAAATATGGCTTGCGTCTTTTTCTGTTTGGAAAGGTAAAAAAATGTATATGTTTTGTCATAATTTGACGTATGGAAAAAGAAAGCAGGGGTTGTTATTATATTGTTAACAAAAGAAGTACTTCTAAAATAACAAAAGGACAAAGCAGGTAAAAGAAAGGAGTTTTTATGAGGAAAAAGATGATTAGCCTGATGATGACAGTCGCTATGGGGACAGTCATGATTAGTGGAGCAACAGTTGTAAAAGCGGATTCAGACGAAAAAGAAACTGTTAAATTAGCGGTGTGGTCTTCTGGAGCAGCAGATAATTTTCAGAAAGGTGCAGATGAATTTAATAAGCGCCAGGATAAAATTAATTTTGTAGTTGAAATGCAATCAGGAGATTATAGCCAATATCTTGGAGCAAAGGTGGCATCTAATGATCTTCCGGATATGTTTTTCCTGAATCCATATGCACAGGTGCAGCAGTTTGCAGCAACAGACAGAATTGTGGATTTGAGCGAGGAAGGATTTGCAACAAAGATTTATGATTCTGTAAAAGATGCATGTAGCTATGATGGAAAAATTTATGCGTATCCAATGGCTGTGGAAATGTTGGGAGTTTATTATAATCAGGAGTTATTTGAAAAGGCCGGAATTACAGAAGTACCGAAAACATTCTCACAAATGAAAGAAGTATGTGAAAAACTTCAGGCAAGTGGTATTACACCATTTGCAGCCACCTATAAAGATGCATGGACATTGAATCATTTATTTAGCTGTCTGCAGGGAGCCGCAGTTGGAGATTATGAGTCATGGGTTGCAGATATGAATGCAGGAAAAGGAAGTTTCAGGAATGATAATTCTTCACTTGAATTTGAGTTTATGGATATGATGAAAGAAAATTCCGGTGGAAATTATATGGATGCAGATTCCACATCAGGCTTTAATGCATTTGCATCAGGTGAAGCTGCTATGATTGTGACCGGAGAATTTTCTCTTCTGAATGCACAAAGTATTAATCCGGATTTACAGGTTGGTCTGTTTGGAGTACCACTTACAGAAAATGAGGAAGATGCAAAACTTGATGTAGATGTAGGAATTTGTATTGCAGTAAATCAGAATACTCCACATTTGGATGCAGTGCGTGAGGTTTTGAATTATCTGAGCGATAACACAGATGAAAACGGATGGATGCATTATAGTGCTGATTCAATGGGCGCAGCACCACCTGCAATGGATTTTGCAATGTCAACAGAATATCAGTATTTCGAAGATTATAAGAATTATATGTCAAATAACCAGACAAAACCATGGGTATACTCACAGCTTGAGTCCGGCGCTGGTGATATGATTGGGCCGGTAATTCAGGGATATTTTGCCGGAACAACGGATATGGATACTACTTTAGATCAGTTAGATTCGAAATTTTCAGAGCTTCTTGAGTAAAGTAAAATCGGGAAAGGTATAAGTGGTAACAGAAGCTTCTGCAGAAATATTGCAGAAGCTTTTGTTATCAGAAAGGAAGATAATTTTATGTTGGATTGTTGTAAAAAAAATAAATGGTTTTATTTTGGTCTTACGATTCCGTCGATGTTATTATACGTTCTTGCACTTGCAGGTCCATTACTTTTAGGAACACTTCCGGCATCTTTTTATAATTGGAATTTGATAAAAGGAAATAAAGATTTTGTCGGTCTGGGAAATTACACTAAGCTTCTTGGAGACGAGACATTCATTCATTCTGTGGTATTTACTTTAATTCTGGCGGTAATATCAATTTTAATGTCAAATCTGATTGGCTTTGTAATAGCATATTTTTTAGATTCAAATGTACGGTGTAAAGGCGTAATACGTTCTTTATTTTTTATTCCTAATATTATCAGTGGTGTAATGGTTTCTTTTGTATGGTCTTTTATTTTTACAGGAGCCATTCCAAATCTGGCCAAAATTTTGCACGTAGATGCATTGGCTAATATCAGCTGGTTTGGAAATGCAGGTACTGCGGCTTTTACAGTTATTTTAGTAACAACATGGCAGTCTACCGGTTTTCTTATGATGTTATACATTACAGGATTGCAGACAATACAAAAAGATGTGTTGGAAGCAGCTGTTCTGGATGGATGTACAGGAATTAAGAAAATTATTTATATCCAATTGCCATTGTTAATGCCGACAATTACAATTAATCTCTTTGTATCAATTGCAGGAGCTTTCAAAGCATTTGACATTCCGTTATCACTGACTGGTGGAGGTCCGGCAAATAGTACACAGACAATTGCACTGAATATATATAATGATGCATTTGGTTCGTTTAAAATGGGATATGGCTCTGCAAAATCTATAATACTGTTTTTATTGGTAGGTATTATTGCATTGATTCAGCTTAAGATTACTAGAAAAAGGGAGGTACAGATGTAAAGTGGAAAAAGAAGGAATGAATAAAACAGTAGTTTTAAAAAGTATTTTGTGGCTGTGCCTTGGAATTATCTTTATACTTCCGGTTTTTCTTATTATCATGAATGCGTTTAAACCGAATAATGATATATTAACCTCGTTTATCTCATTTCCCAAAAGTTTATATCTGGAAAATTTTTCTGAAGCAATGCGGATTATGAACTTTTGGACAGTATTTCGCAATACGCTGTTTGTGACGGTATGTACTGTCATAGTTGCCAGTGCCGTGTCTTTTATGAGTGCATATGGAATTTCACATCTTCCTCAAAAGACAGGTGACAAATTATATACATTGTTTGTAGTAGGACAGATTATTCCATTTCATGCAGTTATGATTGCAATTTCTATGTTATCTACAAAACTGGGACTGACTAATACGCATTTAGGACTGATTATATTTTATAGTGGGTTTTATACATCATTTGGTGTTATGACATATGTTGGTTTTCTGAAGAGTGTGCCAAGAGAGTTGGAAGAGGCTGCTGCAATTGACGGTGCGGGACCTTTCAGAACAATGGTGCAGATTATTTTGCCACTGGTAAAATCCACAACAGTGACAATTGGCATTTTGTTTTTCCTTTGGACATGGAATGATCTGTTACTTCCAAGTATTATGATCAGCGATGTGAACCTTCGTACAATTACAGTCAATTTATATATGTTTAAATCTTCTACTAATGCTCAATGGAACCTTTTGATTGCAGGATTGGTTGTAAGTATGATACCAATTATAATTATTTATATTGTAGGACAGAAACATATTACAAGCGGTTTAACAGCGGGTGCAGTAAAATAAAAAAGACAGGAGAAGTAAAGATGAGCACATTTTATGAAGATAATATGAACATAAAAAAGATAAACGGTTTTACACTTCAGCAGGTATCAAGGGATGTATGGGCAATTGATGAGTTTGGTATAGATATTATGTATTTGATTATTGGAACGGAAAGAGCCTTATTGATTGATACTGGCATTGGAATAGGAAATATACGGTCAGTAGTAGAAACAATGACTCATCTGCCTTATGATGTAGTAAATACGCATCATCATTATGACCATGTGGGTGGAAATGGGCGCTTTTCAATGGTTTATGCACATAAAAAAGCAATTCCGGTTATTCAGGAACAGAATAATCTGCAGTCACGTAAGGAATTTTTCCGTTCACAGGAAGCCCGTCCAGAATACAATTATGAAGCAAGCCTGGAATTTGATGCATCAATTATGGGTGACTTTGAGATGAAAGGAATAGAAGAAGGATTTGTTTTCCATCTTGGAAATAGAGATTTGGAGGTTTTGGATACACCAGGACATACTAAAGATGGAATTTGTTTATTAGACAGAAAATACAGATTACTATTTTCCGGAGATACTGTTGTAAGTACGCCAGTATTGATGTTTGATACGTTTTCTGATACAATGAGTACATATTTGGAATCATTGAAAAAATTAGCTCAATTAAGAAATTCATATGAACTTATTTTTCCGGGTCATTATCTTCGACCAATCGGAAGCATCTATATAGATGACCAGATTGCCTGTATTCAGGAAATATTAGAAAAGCATTTGCTTGGAGAAAAAGAAGAGTGTGGTATGACAAAGAGCGAAGTGTATTTTTACCAAAAGGCTTTAGCTTCTGTGTTATATACAGAAGATAGAATCTGCTGAATCAATCTCCGGTATAGACGCATGATATATGCGCTATACCGGGGATTCCTGTTTGTAAGAGAGGTACTAAAAAGAGATGAAGGAAAAAAAAGGACGATTATATAAGTTTTATGGAAAATTAACGATTCGAAATAAATTACTTATTTCCTGTCTCCCATTTGTTGTTTTAGGATATTTTTTAATTTTTTATAGTACTACAGTTATTATGTTTGATCAGATGAAGCAGATGGTATATGATCAGACAGAACAGAATGTTATGGAAAAAAAGAAGCTGGTTAATACATTATTAGATAATTATAATCAGGCTACCATAAAATTTTTATATTATACAAATGAAGTGCAGGAATATTTAAATACCCGTCAAAGTGTATTAAGTGTTGAAGAGCAGGAAAAACTGACTGATATGATTTCTTATCAGATAGGATCTCTTATTACAAATAATCAGGATGCGTTAATGAATGTGTGTATTTATAATAAGTTTAACGAATTATATATTAATAATGCAATTTATTATAATACAATAGAACAGACAAATGATTTTGCAGAAATACTGAAAGAAGCAGCAGAAGAAAAGCATGGAAAGCCGGTGCTTCGTATAAATCCCGTGAGGAAAAATATGATTACTTTTGCAAGAAATATCTACGTTCCCCAAATAGAAAAAAGTGATGAAAAAATCGGATTTCTGATGATGGATATTGACAAAACGGGTATGGAAAAAATCATACAGACAGGAGAGGATAGAGATGTGAACGCTATTCTCATATTGGATTCAGAAAATAATATTCTGGTTAATGGTTCAAATTTATCTGATGATAAATGTAAAACCATTTTGAAAGAACCATCTGGAAATTATAAAATTATCAGATATAATCTTCAATATGATGGGTGTAGTCTTGTAGGAATTTTGGATAAAAATCTGCTTTTTAAGAGTGTATATAAAATTTTCTTCAAAGAGATGGTGATGATTTTGGCTGCAATTTCAATTATTTCAATTGCATTATTCATAACTGCGGCTAAAATTGCAGAACAGATTCAGAAATTTATTGTAAAATTACGTCAGACTACAGAGATAAATTCCAATGCGTATGTTGAGGTTGATTCCAATGATGAATTTAGAGAACTGGCAAATGTTTATAATGCGATGTTGGAAAGAATTGACTTGCTGATTCAGCAGGTATATAAACAGCAGTTGTTAATGAAAGATGCCCAGATTGAATCTCTTCAGGCTCAGATTAACCCACACTTTCTATATAATACATTAGACTGTATTAATAGTCTTGCTGATATGGGTAAGACTACGGAAGTTAAAAAGACGGTAACATCTCTTGGAAGCATTATGAGAATGTCTATTAAAGGGGCACAGTTTTTAAAGATTGAAGAAGAATTAAAGTATGTAAATCAATATTTGTATATTCAGAAAATGCGCTTTCAGGAACATATTATCTGTCTGGTAGAAATACCGGAACAATTATATGAATATTACATTCCAAAGCTGATGATACAGCCGCTTTTGGAAAATGCAATTGTCCATGGGGTTTCAGAATTGAAAGAAACAGGAATGATAGCAGTAACCGGGAAGGAAACGGAAGATGCAATTTATATTACTGTAAAAGATAATGGAAATGGGATGCCGGAAACTATTATCAGACAGCTGGAAGAAATAAGAGAAAATGGAATACTGAAAGAGAAGGAACACATTGGTATCTTTAATATTCAGCAAAGACTTTTGCTACTGTACGGAAAGGAATATGGTTTGACTGTGGAACATGTAAAGCCATCGGGGACAGCAGTAACCATCTGTATTCCCAAAACAAAGGGGGAAAAAGGATATGAAAGTGGTAATTATAGATGATGAACCATTGATATCAGACAAATTAAAAAGGATCATGGAAACGGGACTACGGGGTATGCATACGGTTTGTGCTTTTACAGATGCACAGATGGCATTGGATTATATTGAACAGGAAAAACCTGGGGTTATTTTGACAGATATTCGTATGCCGGGCATCACTGGAATCGATCTGGCAAAGCAGATCAATCAAATGGATTATGGAGCAAAAATTGTTTTTCTGACTGGATATGCAGAGTTTGAATATGCCAGATATGGAATAGAGTATAAAGTTTTTGACTATCTTTTAAAGCCCGTAGATGAACAGGAAGCAATCAAGTGCTTAAATCGAGCGATTAGTGCATTTCATGCAGAACAAAAACATACGGAAATGTATCAGATTTTCCAGGATTATTTTGTTAAAAATCAGGAGCTGATCAGACAACAATTTGTGGAAAAACTCTTTTTTCAACCTGTAATTTTTTCAGAAAAACAGATGGAACTGCAAAAGCAGAAGCTGCGGATTGCAATAAACGGATATAGAGTGGTGGCTGTTACATATGACAGGAATCATATGCCTTTGGAAGAAGAGAGCTATTACAGTTATATAATCCATGAATTTTTTCTGAAAAAATTTAAAGAGATACTGGCACTGGAACATGGTGGTATCTTTTATATGATCTGGCCAACAGAAGAAAAGACACTGTGGAAATTCTGCAGTAAATTAGAGCTGATCAGAAGAGAACTGGCCCAGTTGCAGCCACTGGATTGTATGATAGCTGTCAGCCATTATTCTGAAAATCTGTCTGATATTCAACAGATGAAAAAGGAAGTGTTGAAATGTCTGGAATACGGAAAAGATACGGGATGTACGCAGTTGCTTTCATATCAGGATTTACCGATGGAATATAAGGAAAATGACTTTTTCGATGTTACAGAAGCAATTACAGAACTGATCAGATATCTTCGATCCGGTAATAAGAAAAAAATATTCGAACAGATGCAGAAGATTATCAATGAGACAGAGAAAGAGACAGAAAAATATTTTAACAATATCATGGAGTTGATAGGTGCCAATATATTTTTATTTCTTTCAGGAATTCCATTGGATAAGGAAAGCAAAAATAAGATTACGGAATCATTTGAGCAACAGATTCATGTACAATCGGAAAGAAAGACAAAAGCAGACTATATGAAATATTGGCTGGAGTATATTGCAGATAATATTCAAAGTATGCATAATAATGATCAGAATCAGCTAATCCAGCAAATTTATAAATATCTGAATGATAATTTTTCACAACCAATCGGTCTGACAAATGTTTCAGAACATGTAAACAGAAATCCTTCGTATATCAGTCGTTTTATCAAACAGGCTACCGGAAGAAAATTTTCTGAAATTCTTGCAGAACTGCGTTTGGAGAAGGCAAAAAAATTATTACGTTCGTCTAATTTAAAGATTACTCAGATAGCAGAACAGGTAGGATATCCCAATCTACAATATTTTACCCGGGTTTTTACTGGACAGATGAATATGACACCGGCAGAATATCGGAAAATTACAACTTATTTTTAAGTATTACTATGTTGCAACTTTGTATAGTATTTTATAAGTATAAGGATAGTCGACTTTATAATGACGATTTTGCAACTCTACATACAAATAAATGTAAAGGCAAATGCAGCCTCTATATCTGTAAGCAGGAAAAAAGAGATATAGGGGTTGCATTTATTTTTTTACTGAATCAAATAAGCACTCTGCGCGATTACGAAAAGCAATGAGCAGTGGGTGGTGGGGACTTAACGTATAGAAATAAAAATAAAGGTAGTCAAGAAAAGTGGTTCACGTCGTTTTTTGTATAAAAACATGAAAATATTATGAATAAAAGCTAATAAAACGTGAAAAAAAGATTGAAAAAGGCTCATAAAACGTGATAGCTTTGAAGAAAGGAGGCGGTTCTATGTATTTAAAAAGAAAGATAGATGAGTACCTGCTGGAGTGGAAAAAAAATGAAGAAAGACTTCCGTTAATTATAAAAGGTGCAAGGCAGATTGGAAAAACGGAATCTATTAATCATTTTGCAGAACAAAATTACAGTAATATTGTGAGTATTAATTTTGTTCTGGAACCTAAATATAAAACAATATTAAGTGACGGATATGCTGTTGAAGATATTATAAAAAATATTTCTATGATAGATACATCAAAAAGATTTATAGCAGGTGACACTGTGATTATTTTTGATGAATTACAGGAGTTTCCGGATATTGCAACTGCCTTGAAGTCCTTCCGGATAGATGGAAGATTTGATGTCATATGCAGTGGTTTCTTGCTTGGAATCAATTACAGAAAAATTCATAGCAACAGTGTGGGATATAAAACAGATTATGAAATGTTTTCGATGGACTTTGAAGAATTTCTGTGGGCGAAAGGATACTCGGAGAAGCACATTGAAGATATCTTGCAACATATGCAGACAGGAACTCCATTTTCAGAAACCGAATTATCAGTCTATAAAAAATTGTTTTTGGAATATTGTGTACTTGGCGGTATGCCTGCAGTAGTAAAAGTATATATTGAAAAAAATCTTTTTACAGATACTCTGGAAATCCAGAGACAGATCCAGATGGATTATGAAGAGGATATCAGAAAATACGCTGAAGGTCTGGATCAGACTAAAATTGTAAGTGTCTATCGGAACGTACCTGTACAGCTTGCAAAAGAAAATAAAAAATTTCAATTAAGTAAAATAGACAAAAAAGCCAGAAGTCGAGAATATATGGGATGTATAACCTGGCTCGAAGATGCAGGTGTGATTTCTGTATGTTATTGTCTGCAGTATCCGGAGCTTCCATTAAAGGGAAACTATGATGACTCAAAATTCAAAATCTATTATCCAGATACAGGATTGTTGATTGCTTCATTAGATGAAGAAGCACAAGAAGATCTTCGGGCGAATAAAAATCTTGGAGTATACAAAGGTGCCCTATATGAAAATTTCGTAGCAGAGGCGTTTGTGAAACAGGGGCTTGGACTATATTATTATAAAAAAGAAAATGCTACCTTGGAAGAAGATTTTTTTGTAAGGACAAAAGACGAGCTGGTTCCGGTAGAAGTGAAGGCGAACAGGAACCGGTCTAAGTCATTGAGGCAATTGATATCCGGTGATTCTTATGGAGATATTCACTGGGGAATAAAACTTGCAGACAGCAATGTTGGAATAGAAGACGGGATTTATACATTTCCATATTTCTGTACGTTCTTATTAAAACGGTATCTCAGAGAAAAATAATAACGTTAACATCAAACATTTCAGAAAACCCTATGGATTGCGACCTCATTATTGTATGTGAACATGAAATAACAGTAGGCAGAATGAAAGAGTTGGGGTAAAATAAGAGTATAGATTTTGGAGACTTAAAGAAATTGTTTTGAGGAAGAATGGAGATTGATTTACGAGAGAAGCAGGGAAGATGCAGATGGAGAAAAAATTGGAGACAGTATTCCGTTTATAAAACCTGCATTGATTATTTGCGGCGATTCATTGAACAGAAAATCATCGGAATATCAAAGACTTGTTGAGATAGCAACAAAAAAATATTGCTGTGTTGTGGTAGGTTATCAATAATTTTGGACTCGCTGAGTCTAAAATTTAAAAGCATTAAAATAATGTAAATATTTAAGCACAGGAAGGAGAACTATATGACACTACAAGAAGTGGTTGCAAGATTTAATACAACTCCATTTTTGTTTGCAGGTTCTGGTATTACCAGAAGATATTATGGATTACCAGACTGGGTTGGCTTATTGACATATTTTGCTGAGAAGGTAAAAAAAGATCCGTTTGCTTATAGATTTTATGAAAACAAAGCTAGCGAGACGGAACATACAGAAGAAAAACTTCCATTGGTTGCAAGCTATATTGAAAAAGATTTTAATGATGCTTGGTTTAATAATGAAGAAGGAATACGTTCGGATTCAGAAAAAGTATACAGTTCAGTTTCCACTGGGGTTTCTCCTTTTAAGGCAGAAATAAGTGAATATATTGCTTCACTGTCAACGGTTAATCCTGTTTATGCGGATGAAGTTGAAAAACTCAGAAATATTGCAAAAGATAATTTGTCCGGTGTGATTACAACAAATTATGATTGCTTTTTCGAGAATATTTTTGAGGGTTATAAAACTTTTGTGGGACAGGATGAACTAGTATTTTCACAGTTGCAAGGAATTGCGGAAATCTATAAAATTCATGGTTCTGTACAAAATCCAGAATCCATTGTCATTAACAAAGCAGATTATCAGAAATTTTATGACAAAGGAAAATATCTTGCCGCAAAATTGATGACGATTTTTATGGAATATCCGATTATTTTCATAGGTTACTCTATTTCAGATTCAGATATTCAGGCGATTCTTAGCGATGTTGTGGAATGTTTGCCATTGGATAAAATAGAAACTTTACAAAAAAGATTTATTTTCGTTGAATATAATCCGGATTTCATTGGAAGTGAGATAACTTCTCATTCAATGATTATACGCAGTAAATTGCTGGAAATGACTAAAATAACACTTTCAGATTTTTGTCTGTTATATGATGCTCTGTCTGTAAAAAAAGCGGCTTTACCAGTTAAATTATTGCGTAGATTTAAGGATGAGCTTTATGCGTTTGCGTTGACTCAACAACCGGGACCAACGATGCAGGTCGCTTCATTGGAAGATGGTCGTATTGATGAAAATATGCTTGCACTTTCGATTGGTTTAACAACGACCGGTGTATATGGTTTAGCAAGAGCAGTAAATTCTGAACAATGGTATAGAAACATTATTTTACACGATTCGTTATATTCATGCGAGCAATTATTAGAATTTGTTTATCCAGAGCTTGCAAAACAAAATTCCTGGAAATTGCCGGTGTGGTATTATATTTCAAAATCTAATATGAAAAGCGAATTGGCAGAAGAAAAAGCCCCACATTCATATACTGAAATTGTCACAGAATCAACAATTAAACGTAATCGTTCTGCAATTGGAGAAAGAACAGCATGGGAAGTATGGACACAAGAAAAAGATAATTTAATGAAGGCAATTCGTTTGCTTGGGTGTATGCCAGAAGAAAAAATAGATGTAAATCAGTATCGAAGTATTTTGCAAGCGATATTTACAGAGAACAACAATATTTTAAGTTCTTTAGATAGTCCGAATCGTAGTAATCTTCACAGAATGATTAGGATATATGATTTTCTGGAATATGGACAAAAAAAGACCCCGTGATTCAAGCATCTGCAAGCAGACACCATCACGGAGACCCCGGACAGCTGGAATACAGGCAACATAGCATCTGTAAACAGACACCATCACGGATGCACTATAAACCTATACTCATTATATGAGGTAAGCTATTTTTTGTCAACAACCAGATCTTGGATAAAGAAGGAAAGAGAACCATGATTATAGAAGAAATTTATGCAGGTGTAGCGATAAGTACCATATATTTGAAAGTACAGAGGGAAGATAATGCAGCATGGATACAGACAAAATAATACAAGATTTAAATCGCAGATTTGCTGTACTTCTGCCTGAGTTTTATCAGCGTCGTATCATTTTCTGGTACGATGAAGATAAGGAATTTGAGGATAAACTGGATGAAGTGGTTTTGGAAAATGCAAAGGTGATTGAGCTGACTGGGAATAATGTGTTTTGCCGGAATCTATATGAAGCTCGGAGAACTAATGAGTATGTTCAGTCTTAATGCCAATGACAGCCAGCGTGACCGTTCATGTGGATAAGGACGGTGCAATGGCCATTACCCAGAATCCGACACTTGCTCCAGCAGTACAGAAATCGAAGCATGAGCCGAAAGCACAGGAAACCGATGTCCGTGTCAGCTCTGATACAGTCAAGGACGCTACCGTTTTCTTGGAAACATTCTTTAAGCTGTATCCGACAGCTGCGGAAAAGGAACTTGCCTATTATGTCAAAGACGGAGTGCTTGCTCCTGTTTCTGGCGACTATGTATTTTCAGAACTGGTAAACCCTGTCTTTACCAAAGATGGCGATAACCGCAAGGTCAGTGTGTCTGTGAAGTATCTGGATAATAAGTCGAAAATGACACAAATCTCACAGTATGAGCTTGTATTACATAAGAACGATAACTGTAAGATCGTAGAATAAAATATTACAGCAGAATAGTATACAACAAAACAGAGTAATGTGGACATCCGTTTAGCACCGACCGTAGCGGAGCGAAGAACATTTAGATGCACAGATTACAATGAATGTCTACAATCATATTGCAGAGAAGTCTCACGTGGAAAATGAGATGTCTAAAATGAATCTGCCGGAAACTGACCTGCTGTGGTATAAACCATAAGCCGTTGTCGTAAAATGTGGTAAGAAAATCAGACGAATATATTTTTCCAAGAATTTGTCGTAAAAATGTGGTCAAATCAAGAAAATTGAGTGCGAAAGAGAATGTTACGCCATGCACAGCGAGGGAATAAATTCCCTCGCTGTCGCCCTATAAAATAGCAAAAATAGACGCCCTTGCAAGTAAACTTGCAGGGCGTTATTTTTGCTATTTTGCATGGCTCGTAGCGTTCACAAATTCTTCACAAAAAATTAGCACTCACCTCTTGACAGTGCTAATAATAAGTGTTATATTACAGATAGAACAAAGGAAGGGGAACAAAAAGAGAACAAAGAAATAAGTTCTATGAGATTCCTGATAACCTAAGTTCCAAAGAAACAAGGTAAAGATGCATAACTGGGAGTCCATCACATGTAGATGGACGGTATAGAAAAGGAGAGATGACTTATGTTGATGCCTAGTATTTTTGGAGAAAATTTATTTGATGACTTTTTTGGAGATTTTCCATTTTATTATGATGACAGAGCAATGAAAGATACAGAGAAGAAACTTTACGGACGCAGAGCCAGCCATATAATGAAAACCGATATCAAGGAAACTGATAAAGGCTATGAACTGGTCGTAGATCTTCCGGGATTTACCAAAGATGAAGTAAAGGCTGATCTGGAGAATGGTTATCTGACTATCAGTGCAGAGAAAGGTCTGGATAAAGATGAGCAGGAAAAAGAGACAGGACGTTATATCCGTAAGGAACGTTACGCAGGTGCCTGCAGCCGTAGCTTCTATGTAGGTAAAGAAGTTGAGAAAGAAGACATTAAAGCAGAATTCAAACATGGTATCCTCACATTATTTGTACCAAAGAAAGAAGCAAAACCAGCAGTAGAACAGAAGAAAACAATTGCCATTGAAGGCTGATGAATAAATATTCTGACTGACCCGTTAAGGGTCAGCCAGAGATTAAAAACAGAAATAAAAGCTTACACTAAAAGATTGAAGATAAAAGGTTGAAAAAACCTGTAAAGATAGATTTGGAAAGTAAATCTGGTGAACAGATTTGACATATATAAAATATATTAGAAAAGGAGATATGACTTATGTTAATGCCTAGTATTTTTGGAGAAAATTTATTTGATGACTTTTTTGGAGATTTCCCATTTTATTATGATGACAGAGCAATGAAAGATGCAGAGAAGAAACTTTATGGACATAAAGCAAATCATGTAATGAAAACTGATATCAAGGAAATGAATAACGGATACGAACTGATTGTAGATCTTCCAGGATTTAAGAAAGATGAAGTTCATGCAGCACTTGAAAATGGTTATCTGACCATCAGTGCAGAGAAAGGTCTGGATAAAGATGAGAAGGAAAAAGAGACAGGACGTTATATCCGCAGAGAACGTTATGCAGGTGCCTGCAGTCGTAGCTTCTATGTAGGTAAAGAAGTACATCAGGACGACATCAAAGCAGAATTCAAACATGGTATCCTGACATTATTTGTTCCGAAGAAAGAAGCAAAGCCAGCAGTGGAACAGAAGCACAGCATCTCCATTGAAGGATAATAGATGTTAAGTTACAGCAACGGGAGGTCAAATCTTTTGGCTTCCCGTTGTTTGCATAATGAGGATTGCAGAAATATGAAGTCAGGAATGATTGCGTTAGAATGTGTTTATGAGGGAAGGTGATGATATTGAAAAGAGATTACTATGAAGTTCTTGGCGTGAACAAAAACGCAGATGCAGCAACGATTAAGAAAGCATACAGAAAACTGGCAAAGAAATATCATCCGGACAGTAATGAGGGAAATGCTTCGGCAGCAGAGCATTTTAAGGAAGTAAATGAAGCCTATGATGTTCTGAGTGATGAGAAGAAACGTAAACTGTATGACCAGTTTGGCCACGCTGCTTTTGAAGAAGGCGCCGGTAATTATGGAAATGCACAGGGCAGCCCGTTTGGCAGTGGCTTTAGCGGAGCACAGGGCAATCCTTTTGGCGGCGGTTTCCATGGCTCGTACAGTGATGGCAATGGTTATCATGAATATCATTTTGAAAATGGCGAAGATATGGATGATATCTTAAAGAACATCTTTGGTGGTGGATTTAAGAAGAGTAAATCATCAGGTGGTTTTGGAAGCAGCGGCTTCGGTGGCAGTGGATTTCACGGAAGTGGTTTTGGCGGATTCGGAAGTAACGGAACGGATGGCTTCGGCAGTGGCTTTGGCGGTTCTTACAGCAGTAAAGGTGAGGATCTTCATGCAGAGGTTACTGTCAGCTTTGATGAAGCTGCTTTTGGCGGTAAGAAGGTTATTCGCCTGCAGAGCAGCAACGGTGGTGTCCAGAATTATGAAGTCAATATTCCGGCAGGTATTGAATCCGGTAAGTCTATCAGACTTAAAGGAAAAGGATATCCGGGAGTGGGCGGAGGTGAAGCCGGTGACCTGCTTCTGAAAATAAATGTTCAGGATAAACCGGGATATAAACGGGAAGGCAGAGATGTGTACACAACTGTAAATATCCCATTTACAACAGCAGTATTTGGCGGTGAGGCAAAGGTTCACACCATTTACGGTGATGTTCTTTGTAACATTAAACCAGGTACTCAGTCCGGAACGAAGATACGTCTGAGAGGCAAAGGTATCGTTGCAATGAATAATCCGTCGGTACACGGTGATGAATATGCAACTGTACAGATTGAAGTTCCGACAAATCTGACACCGGAAGCAAGACGGAAACTGAAAGAATTTGAGCAGGAATGTAATGGAAGCCGCAGAAGCCGTGGATTTGGCAGCGGGAGTGCGGCGTGAAGAGTAATCAGAAATATTTTTGAGAATATAGTGAAGCAATTTTGCAGGGAAACGAAAAGGATACATGCACAGTAACATTACCGTGTATGTATCCTTTTAGCATAATAGGGAAAAACATTCTATGAGCTTTTTCTGATATAGAATATTGTTTATCTGGGTTCTTTTCCATCACGGAAGAGCATCATCATTTCCTTGGTCAGGCTGATATTATTGCCCTGATCCGGGATTTTGTCACGTTCTACCCACTGTGCCATGGAGAGCTCTTCATGGTCAACGGTCAGGGTATCATCGCCGTCCACATCACAGAAGAATCCGAAAAGCAGGGTACCGCTGAAGGACCATGGCTGGCTTTTGTAATAGCGGAGATTCTTTACCTTAAGGTCAACTTCCTCCATTACTTCTCTGTGAACAGTTTCTTCAATGGTTTCTCCGATTTCTGCAAAGCCTGCGATAAGGGCGTAACGCTTAAATCTGCGGCCCTCATATTTGGAAAGAATGATTTTATCTCCGTTTGTGATTCCTACGATTACTGCAGGACACAGGACAGGGTACTCCTGATTGCCGCAGGAAGGGCATTCCATCATACGTTCTTTTTGGCTGTGCAGCATTGGTTTTCCACAGCAGCCGCAGAACCGGCGCTTGCTGTACCACTGGAAAAGCTGATGTCCTGTAACTCCTGCAAACGCCAGATGCTGTGGCCGGGCTGTCCGAAGATTTCGTATATCCTGGAATTCATAATCTGGAAGAAGGGTGGTATCCAATTCCGGGATCAGATAGAAACGCTGATCATCGATAGAAAACAGATAAATATACTTGCTGTAGAGATCTGAAACTTTTTCCTCCAGATCCTGAAAACGTGGAAAATAAATATCTGCTTCCCGTTCCTGATGTGGAAGAAGAATACTGCCTTTTTCGTAGGCAAGGATAAAACTGTTCTTATCCGGGGCAGAAGATTTGTATTCGTTGTGATAAGTATGTGGTGCGATGTCCTGAATCATAGTAATGTTCCTTTTCTGTTACTGCCGCCGCAGAGTTGTTCTGTGAAATATATTACAGGTGCGGAAGTGAGCAGTAATCTATTATTTATTAAATGAGCAGGCAATCCTGCAGGCAGGATTGCCTGTACATAGTATATTACGGCAGTTTTAGAAAAACAAGAGAAGATGTCCAATTGCTACAGGCAATCTGGAATGAATTGTTACTGTTCACTGGTGATATCCCGCGAGGTGTTTTTTGTGAGCGAAGGTCACAGAAAACCCGAGACATACCGTGCGAATTTATGCGATTAGCATAAATTGAGTTTGCAAAGCGTGTTGCTGAGAACGGAGTGAACAGTAACATTTTGGCTTGCATGCCTCGGGATATTACCAGGGAACAATAATACAGTAACATAAGAAATACTGAAAAAAATAAAAAACGTATTGCACTTTGAAAATGAGAGTGGTATAATCAGCTTAACAAATTGGTAATACCAAAAAACGAAATGAGTAATACTTGAATGGAGGGATTTTACAGTTATGGGATATGTAAAATGGAGTTATGACACATTAAATACTTTTTGCCACGACGTATTTCGTAAATTTGGTTTTAATGAAGAAGAGACGAATATCATCAAGGATGTTTTGCTTACCGCGGATCTGTACGGGATTGAAAGCCATGGAATGCAGAGAATGGTAAGATATGATAAAGGAATTGAGAAGGGAACCATCCATCCGGATGCGAAACCTGAGGTCGTATTTGAGACACCTGTATCAGCAGTGATCGACGGACATGACGGTATGGGACAGCTGATTTCCCATTTTGCAATGGAGAAAGCTATTGAGAAGGCGAAGAAAACAGGTGTTGGATTTGTATCTGTAAGAAACTCCAATCATTTCGGTATTGCAGGATATTATGCGGAAATGGCTTCAAAACAGGGCTTACTTGGTATGGCATGTACCAACTCGGAAGCAATCATGGTACCTACCTTTGGACGAAAAGCAATGCTTGGTTCCAATCCCATTGCAGTGGCAATGCCGGCAGAACCTTATCCATTCCTTTTTGACTGCTCCACAACAGTAGTTACCAGAGGAAAACTGGAAATGTATAATAAGATGGGAAAACCACTTCCACAGGGCTGGGCTCTGGGAGCAAATGGTCAGGAAAGCACAGATGCCCCGGATGTACTTGCCAATATTGTTGCCAAGAAGGGCGGCGGAATCATGCCACTTGGCGGTAATAAAGAGGTAAACGGAAGTCATAAGGGTTACGGTTATGGAATGCTCTGCGAGATTTTCAGCTCCATCTTTTCCATGGGTGTTACTTCTGATAAATGCTGTACATTTAAAGACAAGACAGGTATCTGTCATGGATTTGCTGCCATTGATCCCGCAATCTTCGGAAATGCCGATGATATCAGGGCGCATTTTTCCGAATATCTGGAAACTCTTCGTCAGAGTCCAAAGGCAGAAGGCGCAGAGCAGATTTATACTCATGGTGAGAAGGAAGTATTTGCAGAAAAAGAGCGCAGAGAGAATGGCATTCCTGTAAATGACAACACTATGGTTGAGCTTGCCAACCTCTGCAATTATCTGAAGGTTGATTTTGGCTCTTACTTCAAGGGCTATGAACTGCCGAAGGACAGTAAGTTCTTTAGTGGTAATTATTAAATAAGCGCCCATCATGCTGATAACCATAACTATAGAATATATCATATAAAATTACTTTTTTTGAGACGCCCGTTTATCAGCATGTGGAAATAAAAAGAAACTGCATAATCAGATACGACCGGTAGAATTTACAGATCGTATCTGATATGCAGTTTTTTGTTTTCTTTAATTTTCTTCAGTATTCTTCGAACAGTTATGAGCATTCATGTCATCGTTGTCTGTCATAAGATATTTGCGGATCGCAAACAGAACTGCGATACTGAGTACGCCAAGAAGAGTTTCTGCTGGCCCGAGGTGTTCGACTACCATCTGACGTGCTGTGGCAAACATCAGAACCTCAACAACTGTCTGTGCGGAATGCTGGCAGAGCATTTTTACAAATTCCACGCCTACTACCAGAGACAAAGCCTGGGAAAGGAAAGTGCTGAAAAATTCTGTATCCATGGACATAACAGAAGTATCTGCAACCTCCATGATCAGCCGGAAGCCTGCCAGTGCGATCACCAGCAGAATTACCATAGAAAGAGCAATTTCCGCGTAGCGTGAAATATTGTAAATGATTGTGTTAAAGTGTTTACGAATGTTATGGTTAACCTGTCGTTTGGGGCTCATAACTGTGAGTCCTTTCTGTTTTGTTGTATATGGTGAATGTAAAGAAGCGTAACTGTTTATAGTGTTACGAAAAAGATTAATATAAATAATCTTTATTTACATAACCATATTTGCAGAGTTTCTGGGAGTAAATATACCAGTACTGTGCATCAGTTGTATCCACAAGCTGAACTGTATCGCCGGAATATAACTGTCCGATCTCGTTGGAAGAGTCGTAAGCCTTCGCAGAGCGCAGAGCCAGATAACCGGTAGCAACACTGACTGTTCTGGTGGCATATGTGGTTGTTCCGCCAATCAGATAATCTTTATTTACATATCCGTTTTTTCCTAACTTCTGAGAGTAAACGTACCAGTACTGGGAATCGCTGGTGTCGATAAGCTGAACTGTATCGCCGGAATACAGCTGTCCGATCTCATTGGAGGAATCATAAGCTTTTGCGGAACGCAGAGCCAGATAACCCTTGGCAACACTGACAGTCCTTGAATCTCCGGAAGAACTCTGTGCACTGGCAGCAGTATCGCCACTGTAATATAAGTAATCTTTATTTACATAGCCGGATAAGTTCAGTTTCGGAGAATAGACATACCAGTACTGAGGATCACTGCTGTCAGAAACTGTTACTGTATCACCGGAGTATAACTGTCCGATCTCGTTGGAAGAGTCATAAGCCTTTGCAGAACGCAGAGCCAGATAACCTTTGGCAACACTGACAGTATAAGAACCGGACGAACTTGTCGGCTGTGATGAGAGGAAATACAGGTAATCGTTATTTACGTATCCGGATAAGTTCAGTTTTGGAGAATAGACGTACCAGTAATCACTGGTGGTATATTCTGTAACTTCAACAGTATCACCGGAATACAGCTCGCCGATCTCGTTGGAGGAATCATAAGCCATGGCAGAGCGCAGAGCCAGATACCCTTTACTTACACCTACCTGATAAGTGTCAGATGCCATAACGATCTGTGAGCTGCAGGGTACAGATACAGCAGCAATCGTAGCTGCAAGAATCATGGGAATTGCAATATTTTTTCTTTTTTTCATAGTGAACCCCTCCTTTGGGTTATTATGTACTCTGAGAGTACATTATTTAATTATAGTAATCGTAAATCGTTCTGCTTAAGGTAGCGATCGTATTCTGTGCGGAACCGGCGCTTGAGAGATTCTGGGACATAAATACGATTACTACGTCATTTTTGGAATCATAGATGATTCCGGCATCATTTTCCACGTTGTCAAGTTCTCCGGTTTTATTTGCGGTTTTGACTCCTTCCGGAAGCTGTGCGGGAATTTTGTTACAGCGTGTCTGTGCCTTGAGCAGATTAAACATATCAGTGGCATGGGTGTAGCCGGATGTATCCTGTTTATAAATCTCCTGCAGGAGATGACCACAGTCTCCTACAGATGTGTAGTTATCATCATTCTCATTGCTGGCAAGGAGCATACGTCCCATGTGAGTCTGGTCATAGCCATGTGCCTGGCAGAAACTGTTGACAGCCTGCATACCTGCTGCGGAATCACCGCCGCCAAGATAAGTTGTCAGGGTATTGGCTGCATCGTTATCGCTGACTGTGATCATGGAGTACAGATTGGAGTCTACAGAATCCCTGCCGTATTGTCCGGTTATCTGATCATAATTCTCGTAGACAGCTCCCATGATATAGAGCTTGATCAGGCTTGCAGCCTGCATTTTCTGATCATTAAGACTGCCCTCGGTTCCATTTACAAGATCGGATATGAAAACAGCCCAGGTTCCGTTTTCAGCAGGAAGCTGACTCTGAACCTGTTTTAAAATTGTCTCCAGTTTCTCATCTGTGACCGGTTCTGAAGATGTGCCTGCCCCGGAACCGTTAAAGACGCTTTCAGAACTCTCTGAAGATGAAGAAGGGGAAAGCATTCCCTGACCTTCTACGGATGTTCCCGCGGCCTCTGCATTTTCAGCAGCATGACTGCTGTATGCAGGAGTAACAAGAAGGCTGAGCGATAGCAGAGGTATTAATAATTTTTTTGAAAACATTGTGTTCACCACCTGTTAAATATTTACTGTAAAACATTCGGAATCTGTTGATCTGTTATATAAATCGTATTTCTTCATGTTTAGATAAATCAGGTTTAAAAGTCTTATTGTGCAGGCACAAATGATTTTTAAAATCTGATATCTGTATGTACAAAAATTATACAGTGTTTAGAGTTGTGTTACAAGTGTATTTACGGTTGATTTTAAAATTTATTATATGGCTGCCGGTTACTGTTGGCACAATACTTGAGATGCGTTCATACAATTTGTAGGAATGCGGGCGTGAAAAATCCGCATATCTGATTATATATTTTGGATTGTATAAATGCTACAATAAAATCATCAGAAACGAGATAAAGAACGACAAATTAAACAAACAAATGTGGGAATGTGGGGGCATTTTCATATTGCATGAGGAGGTAGATTATATGTTAACACCGAAACAGAATATGCTGGAAGTTATAAAAGGCGGAAATCCTGACAGATTTGTTAATCAGTATGAAGCAGTACAGCTTCTTTTTCATCCGTTTATGTTTACAAACCCGCTGCTTCAGCCGGGTCAGGAAAATGTAGTGAATGCATGGGGGGTAACCAATACTTTCCCGAAAGGAGTTCCGGGTTCTTTTCCTGTACATACTCCTGACAAGATCGTGGTAAAGGATATTGAAGACTGGAAAGACTATGTACATGCACCGTCTTTGAAATTTACCCAGGATCAGTGGGATATGGTGAAGGCTCAGTATGATGCAGTTGACGGAGAACAGGCATTTAAAGCAGCTTTCGTTGCACCGGGATTATTTGAGCAGACTCATCATCTGTGTGAGATCAGTAATGCGTTGGTTTATTATATTACTAATCCGGATGAAATGCATGATCTGATCAAATATCTGACAGAGTGGGAACTGGAACTTGCTGAAGGTATCTGTTCCAACCTTCATCCTGATGCATTATTCCATCATGATGACTGGGGTGGACTGGACAGTACATTTATGAGTCCTGCAATGTTTGATGAATTTTTACTTGAGCCATATAAAGAAATTTACGGATATTATCACAGTCATGGCGTTGAGCTGGTTATCCATCATTCTGACAGTTACGCAGCAACACTGGTTCCTTCTATGATTGAGATGGGGATCGATGTATGGCAGGGATGTATGGAAACCAATAATCTTCCGGAACTGATCAGGAAATATGGCGGAAAGATCAGCTTCATGGGCGGTATCGAAAATCGTGCAGTTGATTTTGAGGGCTGGACAGATGAGAATTGTGATGCAGTGGTACGTCGTGTCTGCGAAGAATGTGGAAACAAATACTTTATTCCATGTATCGCTCAGGGTGGCCCTGGTTCTGTTTATCCGGGTGTTTATAAATCTCTCTGTGATTCCATTGACAAGCTGAATGAAGAGAAATTTGGCATTAAGGCATCTGAATCTACAAGGCTTCCATGGCAGATTATGTTCTAATCTCAGGTGTTGCAGAGGATGATGCTATGGAGGTGTTTGAAAATGATTATTATTGGTGAGAAAATTAATGGTTCTATCCCGATCGTTGCAGAAGCGATCGCGAAAAGAGACTCTGAATTTATTAAAGCAAGAGCAAAGCTTCAGGCGGAAAGCGGAGCTACTTATATTGACTGTTGCGCTTCTGTTCCGGAAGCGGAAGAAGTGGAAACATTGAAATGGATGATCGTCTGTATCCAGGAGGTTACAGATCTTCCGATCTCAATTGACAGCCCGAGTCCGGATGTTCTGGCACAGGCTTATAAGTTCTGTAAGAAACCTGGAATTTTTAACTCTGTATCAGGAGAGGGACATAAGATTGATACGATTTTCCCGATCATGGCTGAGCCGGGAAATGAGGGATGGCAGGTAATTGCGCTGCTGAGTGACAATACAGGTATTCCGAAATGTGCAGCAGACCGTCTGAAAGTTTTTGACAAGATCATGGCGAAAGCGAAAGAGTACGGAATTGCTCCGGACAGGATTCACATTGATCCGCTGGTTGAGATGCTTTGTACTTCTGAGGATGGTATTGCAACGAATATTGAGACGATTACAAGTGTACGTGAGCAGTATCCGACCATTCATATTACGGCAGCAATCAGTAATATTTCCTTTAATCTGCCGGTTCGTAAGCTGATTAATTACGGGTTCCTGGTACTGGCAATGAATGCAGGACTGGACAGTGGAATTATGGATCCGACAAATAAGGATATGCTTGGACTAGTTTATGCAACAGAAGCATTACTTGGTCTGGATGATTATTGTATGGAATATATAGGGGCTTACAGAGAAGGCTTAATTGGTACAACAAAGAAGAAGTAGGTTGAATCTGCAGAAACTGTGTAAATGAATTAAGTGGTTGGAATCTGAAATTGAGAAATAACAGGAGGATTTGATTATGTCTAAGATAAATGAAGTTGCGGAATTAGTTGAAAAAGGGAAAGCGAAATTAGTAGGACCGGCTGTACAGGAAGCCATTGATGAGGGTGATGATCCGGTTGCGATTCTGAATGATGGTATGATCAGTGCGATGTCTGTAGTTGGTGAGAAATTCAAAAATGGTGAGATCTTTGTTCCGGAGATGCTGGTTGCAGCTCGTGCTATGAAGAAAGGTGTTGAGGTTCTGAAACCGCATCTGGCATCTGGTTCTACAGGTGCACTTGGTAAGGTTATCATTGCTACGGTTTCCGGTGACCTTCATGATATTGGTAAGAATCTGGTTGCCATGATGATCGAGAGTGCCGGATTTGAGGTGATCGATCTTGGAGTCGATGTTCCGGCGGCTAAGATTATTGAGTGCTATAAAGAGAATCCGGATGTTAAGATCATTGCTCTTTCTGCGCTGCTGACTACTACTATGCCGGCTCTGAAGGAGACTGTTGAGGCGTTGAATGCGGCGGATTTCAGAGGTAATATTAAGGTTATGGTTGGCGGAGCGCCGATTACAGAGGCTTTTGCTGAGGAAATTGGTGCTGACGGATATTCTGATGATGCGGCTAGTGCGGCTTCACTGGCTAAGAAGTTGGCGGCTTGATCTGATTGCTTGTGCGGGTTTAGTATAACATGAAAATATTATGAGGGGACTGCTCTGGGGAGTGGTCCTTTCGTGTATTTTGGGATTTTTTTGGAGTATGTTATAATGGGAAAAGGGACGCTCAGAAAAATATTTTATTTCATGTGCGGTTTCGGGGTCTAAGATATTCTAATCTCTCAGAAATCTGCTAAAGGCATGAGCAGCCTTCTCAAACTCGCTCCGTTGCAAACTTCGCTCAGACAGTGATACAGTCTGCTCATAACGCAGATTTCTGAGAGCTAAGAATATCTAAGACCCCTGCAAATGCACATGAAATAAAATATTTTTCTGAGCTGGCTGTTGTGATGTTTGGATTGGATATGTGGGAGGTTTTTATGGCTTGGATTAAGTTTGTGCGTGAAGGGATTGAGATAGAAGTGAATGCCGGGATGTCTGTGTTGGAAGCTGAGATTCGGGCGGGTTTGAGGCCGGATGCGCCTTGTGGCGGGCTGGGAAAATGTGGGAAGTGTCTGGTTAAGATTGATGGTGAAGTTGTTAAGGCGTGTCAGGTGCGGATTGGTGAAGGTGAGACTTGTGTAGTGGAGACATTGGACAGGGCTGGCAATGAAAAGATTTTGACGGATGGATTTAACAGAGAAGTTGTGTTTGAACCGGGACTACGGATGGCTCAGGTTGAGCTGGAGAAGGCGAAAACAGGGGAGAAGCGGTCGGACTGGCAGAGGCTGCTGGATACGCTGGCGGAGACAGATGGTGAGGTTGAGCCGGGGCAGATGGAGGTGGATCTGAAGCTGGCGGGTGAATTGTATGGGATGCGCAGGGATTCTGATGAATGGTATGTGATTTACAGTAGACGGCGGATTCTGGAAATGAGGAAGGAAGCTGGTCGGAGGTGTCTGGCAGCGTTTGATATTGGGACGACTACCATTGCGGGGTATTTGCTGGATGGTGCGGATGGGAGGACTCTGGCAGTTGAGAGCAGGATGAATCCGCAGGCGCAGTATGGTGCGGATGTGATCATGCGGGCGAATTATGCGCTGGAGCATGGAACAGAAGCGTTAAGTATGTGTGTTCGGAAAGCGGTTAATGAGATGTTGGGAAGTCTGGCAGAGGATGCAGGGATAAGGAGAGAGGATGTTTTTCAGGTGTGTGTTGTGGGAAATACTTGTATGCATCATCTGTTTCTGGGGATTTCTCCGGCTTCGCTGGTACATGCGCCCTATACTCCGGCTGTGAGTGAGAGGCTGGTGCTGAATGCGGGGGATTATGGTCTGGCTGTGCAGGAGCGTGCAGAGTTGCTCATGCTTTCGGATATTGCAGGATATGTGGGAGCGGATACCTGTGGATGTCTGCTGGCTATCAGGCAGGATCAGCAGGAAGAGATTTCTCTGATGATCGATATTGGAACGAATGGTGAGATGGTTCTGGGAAACAGGGAGCGGATGGTGACCTGTTCTACTGCGGCCGGGCCTGCTTTTGAGGGTGCGAAGATTGAGTGTGGAATGCGTGGCGCGGCCGGGGCTGTGGATCATGTGAAGTATGAGGATGGGAAGTGGAACTATACAACTGTTGGGAATAAGCCGGCGGTTGGTTTGTGTGGTTCGGGATTGATCGATCTGGTGGCGGGTCTTCTGGATGCTGGAATGCTGGATGAGAATGGTGTGCTGAGAAGCGGACAGGAGAAGCAAGGTGTGTTTATTCTGGTACCGCCAGAGCGGGGCGGTAATGAGAGAGGAGTTTATCTGACGCAGAAGGATCTCGGAGAGGTTCAGCTTGCGAAAGCTGCGATTGCAGCGGGAATTCAGATGCTTATGGAGCGGATTGGGATTACAGAAGATGATATCTGTTCGGTATATATTGCAGGTGCTTTTGGCAACTATATGGATCCGGTCAGTGCCGGGAAAATTGGCTTGCTTCCGGCGACGCTTGTGAAGAAAGTGAAACCAGTGGGAAACGCTGCTGGTGAGGGTGCGAAGATCGCACTTGTGAATGAGAAGGAAATGCTGGAGATGGATGAGCTGGTGAGAAAGATTGAATTCGTTGAGCTGGCTGCTTCGGCTGATTTTCAGGATCATTTTATTGATGAACTGGGATTTGAGACAGGTGAATGATTTTATCCGCCTGATTGAATTATTGAGAAGTGCAGATTTCTTCTGATAAACTGCGGAGCAGTTATTCGGTGCAGAACTGAGGCGCAAAGAGGATAATTTTATCTGCCTGATGAGGTTGCTATAGATTATACAAGAGAGTAAGGGGTTAGATTATGGATATAAAAAAAATAGAGCAAATGGGAATGGAGCAGGGGTTTTCGCATGTGGTGTTGCTGGATTGTGATACGATTGAGCTGAAGCCGGAGGTTCGACAGATGTGTGCAGCGGATACCTGTCATAAGTATGATAAGTGCTGGAGCTGTCCTCCGGGATGTGGCTCTCTTGAGGAATGTGAAGCGAAAGTCCGGCAGTATAAGTATGGGATTATTGTTCAGACAGTTGGTGAATTGGAGGATGTTTTTGATGGCGAGGGAATGATGGAAACGGAAGCCAGACATAAGGAGTATTTTGTGGAATTTGAGAAGAAACTTCGGGAGATTTATCCGGATATGCTGGCGATTGGTGCGGGATGCTGTACGAAATGTAAGGTCTGTACTTATCCGGATGCTCCATGCAGGTTTCCGAAACAGGCTTTCTCATCGATGGAGGCTTACGGGATGCTGGTAACACAGGTCTGCCAGGCCAATGAGCTACAGTATTATTATGGGGATTGTACGATTGCTTATACGAGCTGTTACCTTCTGGAATAACATTTTAGCCGAATCAGGTAAGTCCCCTGCGGAGCAGTTATTTGGTGTAGCGAAGCGGATTACGAATATCTGCTTGATTTAAATCAAGTAAATTCTCTGGTTACTGTTCACTGGTAATATCCCGCGAGGTGTTTTTTGTGAGCGAAGGTCACAGAAAACCCGAGATATACCGCGCGAATTTATGCGATTAGCATAAATTAAGTTTGCGAAGCAAACGATACTCCTTGGGCATTGCACAAGGAGGTTCATATTTCCTGCATCGCGAAGCGTGTTACTGAGAACGGAGTGAACAGTAACATTCTCTGTGGAGGTTGCGGAAGGGGAAGTCAGTTTTCGTTGTAAATAACAGTGAGCTATGATAAAATACAGATATTGAAAGCGCAGAGCGTGTTTGAAAAAACAAAAAATCCTTCGCCGCAAGGCGGGGGATTTTTGGCAGAAGGTATTAAGGGTGGCTTGAGGATATGACAGTACTGGAACAGTTAAGAAAAACAATTGAAGACGGACATCCGGGGGAGACAGAGAAGCTGGTGAGGGAGGCATTGAAGCAGCATATTCCTGCAGGGCGGATTGTGGAAGAGGCCATGACTCCGGCTATGCGAACAGTGGGGGAGAATTACAAATCCAATGGTGCGGATATTATTAAAATTCTGGCAGCAGCCCGAAGTGTGCGCAAGGGTTTTGAATTGTTGGAGGAACAGGACTCGCAGTTTGGCAGGAGGAATATCGGAACTGTGATCCTTGGAACGGTGGAAGGTGATCTGCATGATGTAGGTAAGAATCTGGTTGCGATCATGTTTCGTAGTGCCGGATTTAAGGTGATCGATCTGGGAGTGGATATTTCTGAGAAGCAGTTTCTGCGTGCAGTGAAGCAGAATCCTGATGTGTCGATCGTGTGTATCTCCTCGCTTTTGAGTACTTCAATCCCGGAGATGGAGCAGGTGGTGAAGTCTCTGAAACGAAGCAGTAGTAAGCATAAATTTAAGATTATGGTTGGTGGAGGTGCAGTAACGGAGCAGCTGGCGAAGAATATGGGAGCAGATGCCTATACAGAGAACTGTATTGAGGCTGTGGAAGTTGCGAAGACGTTTATTGTGTGAGAACCGGGCTGACAGGTACGTATAAGAAAGACATAATGTGAGTTAAATTGCTATAGAATTGACTGGTAAAATAGGTGCTTCAATTATGTGACAGGAGGATTGTAGACTTGCAGCTGTCATCAGTTTATTTATATGAAAAAATAAAAGAGAAATATGAAATTACGGAAAGGGGAACTTTATCCGGTTCAGACGGATATCTGCGCCCCTTTTTGTGTTATGAAAAAAAAGAAACATTTCGACATGGGCATGTTTATGTGGTACAGAGATATGACAAAGAGTGGGAATCGGCAGTTCTGACTGCTGAAAATATACTCTGGGTATTTTGTGGGAGAGAGGAAATTGATGCTGCATCAGAAGAGCTTCAGCAGATTCCGTATATTCATATTGCACTTGATAGTCTGGAAGAAATAGCAGAATTTATGAATGATGTGCAGGAGATTTTTGATGCGGCTGATGAATGGGAACGGAAGCTCCATAATTTGATGTTAGAACACGCCGGAATGGACAGGCTTTTGCAGGTGACATCGGAATTTCTGCAGAATCCGATGACTGTAACAGGACTGGATTTTACCTTCGTGGCGGAAGCGGGAAGCGAGTATCTGCCGCCGAGGGCGCGGCTGTATACAGATGACGGGTTGAATATGGAATATGTAAATGCGCTTCTGCAGAATGAGACTTATCGAGATATGGCAGATACGCATGAATATGTGATGTTTCCGGCTTACATCAGTGGATGTCGTTCGATGAACAGAAATCTGTTTGTGGATGGGAAAGCAACTCACAGGCTGGTTTTGACTGAGTGCAGATCAGAGATTACACTGAGAGTTATCTGTGTACTGGATATTCTGGTGGAGAAACTGGAGTATTTGCTTGCGCATGAAGCGGAGGAAGAGGATCCGGACAGGGATATGGAGCAGATTTTTGTCAGGATTTTGTCGGACAGAACTGCGGATTATATGCAGGTGAGTAGAGAACTGAGTGAACTGGGATGGAGTGGAAATCATGAATATATGTGCCTGATCCTGCAGATTACCTATCTGAATCAGCAGAATCTTTCCACAAAGGCAATCTGCCGATATATTAAGAAGAAATTTGAGGATTCTGTGAGTTTTCTTTATCAGGATGAAATTGTGGCGTTTTTTGACCTTACCAGACTTGGAAAAAGTCAGGAGGAAGTAGCCGGAAAACTGGTTTATTTTATCAGGGATACTTATCTGAAAGCCGGATACAGCAGGGTGATGACAGGACATATGAGTCTGAGACGGCAGTATGTGCAGGCGAAGACGGCTCTGGATGTAGGAAGCCGTAAGAAGCCTTATCTGTGGATTCATTATTTCGGTCAGGTGGCATTGACTTATATTCTGGAACAGGCAACAAGAAGACTGCCGGGAACAATGATCTGTCATGAAGGGCTGCTGGAATTGAAGAAGCATGATGAGGAGAATCAGACTCAGTATATGGAGACATTGAGAGTGTATCTGGAGCAGCATCTCAGTGCAACTCAGGCGGCAAGGGAATTGTTTATCCACCGCAGTACGTTTCTTTACAGGCTGGACAGGATTAAGGAAATCCTGCAGTCTGAGCTGGATGATCCGGAGGAAATTTTTTATCTGGAATTGTCATTCAGGCTGCTGGAGCAGGAGCGAGAAAAGGAATAGAGACAGCAGAATAGTGTGTATGCAAAATATAATACAGTAAAAAGGACTGGCACATTGGCGAAAAACGTCAGGGTCAAAAGGTCGTTCGTGTTTGAAAAATCATTCCAACAAATTGTGACGCACATCTTGTGTAAAGCATTTTTCGAACATACTGGACGGTTACGGATTATTCCGCATTCTCTTCCGGTAACTGTGAAGTACAGTGTGGACAGCGTGTTGCTTTGATGTCAATTTCACTCATACAGAATGGACATTTCTTAGTTGTCGGAGCGGCAGGTTCTTCTTTTTTTGCACCGAGGGAGGTGACTTTGTTTACGGCTTTGAGCAGGCAGAAGAGGATGAAGGCCATAATGATGAAGTTTACTACGGATGCGATGAATGAGGATGCGAATCCGGATACATCCTGAAGTGTGTATGTAGCTCCACCTGTGAGTACGTTAAGAATCGGATTGATGAAGTTGTCGGTCAGAGAGGTTACGATTCCGGAAAAAGCACCTCCGATAATAACACCGACTGCCATGTCCATGACATTGCCACGCAGGGCAAATGCTTTGAATTCTTCCATGAATTTTTTCATTGGAATTTCCTCCTTAAAAGGTGTGATACTATTATGATAACGTAGATGACTGGAATGGTCAATTATTTATAGAGGTTAGTAAAACCTAAAAAAGCATTGTAACAATGCGGATGAGATATTGTTACAATGCTTTTGGATGTACTATTCTTATGAAATCAGAATTTATTTTTCTCTCGTCTTTTAGCAGCTTCTTTGTATACTGCTTCATCTGTTCGTGCTGAGATGACGATTATTTTCATAATGTCATCTACATATTCCAATTTGTAAACTACTCGGATACCTAAATCCCGGAATTTTATTTTTAAAAGATTTGTAAGATTGATTCCGTTTTTATTTCCGAGAGGTTTTCCATATCCTCCTTTATCTGTGGGAAGAGGATTTTTTCTGACTTTTTCAATTCCTTTTACAACTTGGAGCTGTACGGAATGATCCAGTTTTTTCAGATCCTTTTTAGCTTCTTCGAGAAATTCTATATTCCATGTCATTCGATAGCAACATCCTCCGTTTCTTCTAATTCTTTTTCGGTTATTCCAAGTTCATCTAAAACAGAGGATAATGGAACTGTCGGTTTTGAACCGTTTTCTTCGAGTCGTTTGTTGGCTTCCAGCAATAAGAAATAATCTTCTTCTATCTCTGTGAGTCTGGTGTATTCTTCGGGAGACAGGATGATTGCTGATGGTTGATTATTCTTTAGTACGATTAATTCTTTTTCGGAACGTAAACGGTCAAATATTTTTGAAGCCTGGCCTTTGTTGAATTGTGAAATTGGAACCAGACATTGTAAAATATTTGTTGCAATTGCCATAAGAACACCTCCTGCTTTTTTCTTTTATTATATTCATAATGCAAATAAATATCAATAATTGCATTAAAATTTATATATAAATTTTATATCTAATTTTCGATTATCCGCATAAACACTATACTTTCAAGTATTTTGAAGTATAGAAAAAACTCATTTTACCACGAATTTACCACGATTGAATGAGCCTTGATATGACCTATAAAATAACACCCAAAAGACATCATTACACCTAAATGGTGTCTTTTTAAAAAGCAGTCAATCCTAAGACTAACTGCTTTGTGTGTATGGATATGAAATTGTCAAACTGGGATTTGTCTTACAACAATTTATATATGCATAAAAAGCAATATATTTATGAAAACACCCTAAATCCAAAATCTACTCAATTCATTTTTCCTTACATAAAATGTTCTCGTATATTTCACTTCCTCACCAAGTGTTTCCCCTATCAAAACTTCAAAATCATTGATATCAAATTCTGGAAAGAATGTATCTCCATCTTCAATATTTAAATCTACTTCTGTGATATACATTTTATCTACTATTTGCAAAGCTTCCTTAAATAGTCCATATCCACCAGATATGTATACATCTCGTCCTTTAGCCAATAATAATGCATCTTCTAATGATTTAACTGAAACTAAATTATCTCCTTGATACTCTGTTGTGGTGGAAACAACAATATTCATTCTATTAGGCAACGGATGACCGATTTCTTCATAAGACTTTCGCCCCATAATAACCACATTACCCGTTGTTAACTCTCTAAATTGCTTTTGTTCTCCCTTTATTTTCCATGGTATATTACCATTCTTGCCTATAACATTATTCTTTGACCTCGCAACAATCAAACCTATCATCTATTTCATCCTCCATAATATGATGTCGTACCTGTGATTCCATCAAGTGCACCACATCTTAACAAACTCAAAATTATCTCGAACTAACTTGACTCGACAAATTCTAGTTTGTCCGTTTCTTCATATCCACATTATATCATTTTCATATCTGCACCACAATAAAATTTTATGCACCGATAATCTTAGTGAACAGCTCTAACAAACACCATTTCATCACTCCAATCTGAAATTTAGGTATGAAAAAAGCAGTCAATCCTAAGACTAACTGCTTTGTGTATAGAGATATGAAATTGTGAAATAGAATTTGCCTATTTCAAATCAAAAAGAGAATTTTCATAGTCCTTTACATAGTATCGTATATTTTTACGCCCCTTTTGAATAATGGTATGTCCCTCTGCTTCTAATTTTTCTTTCTGTGCTTCAATACCATTTGGATATTTAGCATTTAATTCTCCGTTTGCTTTTAATGTTCTCCAATAGGGTGTTTCATCTTCGGAACGCTGATAACTCGCCCACGCTACAATAGAAACAAATATACCCGCTGTAATCGGCTCTGTAAAATCTGCACCACTCAATTTTGCAAAGTGTTCTCGTATTTTTCCAACCGTAATCACTTTACCATACGGAACTTTTTTCATTACTTTGTCATAGTCAATCGGGGAGCAAAATACATTTTGTTTCCACCATATTTCTCAATACTTTTCTGGTCTATGATAATTTGAAATTTTGGCATATCCTTACTATCATGCAACATAGCATTAAAATCTTTTTTATCTTCATTTGCCATTTGTGCCACCTCCTACTTTAAGGATAGTCTGTTTCTTATTTCCATGCAATGAGGCTGTTTGAAAATTATTAACACTTTCAAATTTGTCGCTTTCTTCATATCCATATTATAACAGTTCCATATATCCGCCACAATAAAAATCAGCATACCCTTAGCATTTATGGAACAAAAATGCACACTTTTTCTTTCTTCCTCTTGATTACCCCACAACAGAAAAGAAAAAGCCCTGTCAAGAGCCTTGCCACCATTGGTGGTGCTTTGCACTCTTTACTGGGCTTTTTGTTTGCTGTATCTTCCATGCAAGAGGAAATTAAAGACCTCTGTTCCATTTCGCCTTTAGATAATCTTCATAGTCTGCTTCATTGAAGTCTACTTGTGGAGAAGTGTCGGGAATGTTGTTTCTGTTGTCTATATCCGCAAGCTGACGAAATATCCAATCATCATAAGGGTCATGGTATTTATACTCTTTGGGCTGTTCTCTGTATCGGTCTAACCCTCGCATTTCCTTATGCACTTTTATCATGCGTTCCAGTTTTTGACGCTGTATCAACTGCTTGATTTCCATAAGTTCTTCCAACTCCGTAACCTCATTGGTAATGTAGTTATGGATATACTGTATGAGTTTATATGCCTTGTAAAATGTGCATTCTTTTTCATCATCGAAAAATTCATTTTCAGACAGGTAATCTAAGGAAACATTGAAGTCTTGTTCCCGTTTGATAATATCCATGATATAGGGCTCGGTGTGGTCAATATACTTCCATTCTCCCGACAATAATTCATTGGGCGTTACACCCAAGACGTCCATTATCTTCTCTAACGTATCAAAGGTAGGATAATTCACGCCACGTTCAATCTTGGAAAGGCTCTGCATATTGATACCGATTTTGTCCGCAAGTTCCTGTTGTTTCATTCCTCTGTGTTTTCTTATGGTCTGTATGTTTTCTCCTAAGAAACTGATTTTCTTTTCATAATGCTCCATAACTTAGTATAACCGCTCCTTTCGTTGCTTTTCTTGGTATTTATAAGCATATCATACTTAATCTATATCTAAAAGTCAACAAAAACTTCTTGACAAGTAATTCTAATGGAGTTATTATCGTATTAGACAGAGTGATTAAGCACGCTAGGGTCAATCACACGCTTGAGTAAGCATATAAAATATATATTTTCACTTTGATAGCATGAATAAGCATGGACTATCAGACCGAAAATAAGGTTTCTGACTGGGGCTGTTCCGTTTAGCCACGAGCCTTACAAGGCTCGTGAGCGTTAAGAACGGGGCAGACACAGGAAGAAAGGGAACGCCTTTAGGCGTTCGTAAAGGGCGTATATGTAACACCGCCCTGCGTATACATGTCATAGTACCTAGAAACTGTGATAAATAAAGGAAAAAACACAATTTTTACCCCGCAAAAAACGGGGCATACGAAAGGAGCAATGCACTATAACTACACACAAAAATTTATCCGTTAAGATTGATTACATCAGCATTGTATTTGATACCGCAACCGCTGAAGATGTAATCATGCACATTTTAGATTTACCGACTGATATTTTCAATGTGTATCCAAGCAACGATAAAATTCAAGACTTATCAAGCACGTCGGCAGATTGGAGATATTTATGTATCGGGGGACGCAAGAAAGACAGAGGACAACCCACAGGGGCTAGGCTGTTATCTTGTTATGACTGGCAGAGGTTGTGATGATATTTTCCGTATTCTCGACAGTAGGAATTATACCTTTGGAGATATGTTCCGACGTTGTGAGCGAAGATACGGACGGGATAACTTCCATTTCACAAGACTTGATATTGCCATTGATGATAAGAACGAAAAGCCATTCTTTACCATAGAGCAGATAAAGAAAAAATGCGAAAAAGAGGAATTTATCTCGAATAGTGAGGGCTACCACTTCGACGAAAGCAAGTTTGACGATTTCGATACCGCAAAAACCGTTTATATCGGTCTTTGGAAAATCGGGATTGTCCTACCGCTTTTATGATAAGGATAAGGAAGTCTGTTCAAAACATGATAAGACGCTTGATGAAGTCGGCAGTTGGAAACGGACAGAAATGCAACTGCGTGATGATAAGGCTCATGTTTTTGCCATGACATTCAAAGACAGACCACTTGAACTTGGGGAACTGGCTTTCGGGCTATTGGCAAACAACCTACGCTTTGTCGTGCCAAACAGAAATGAAAGCAATAAGAGCAGATGGAAAACGTGTCGGTTTTGGGAACGCTTTTTAGGGGCTGTGGAAGTCTTGAAACTGCAAGTGCCGAAACTACATAATTCCCTTGAGGAAACACAGCAATGGCTTACAGAGGGTGGCGTGATTTCCGCTGTCAAAAGTTTTTACTTCTTAGAAGAACATGACGCATTAGGCGGACTGGAAAAAGTGGGAACTATGCTCGATAAGGCAAGATACAGCACTTCCCTTTCCAGTAAATTAACCGCCCACTTACAGAGGATAGACCGCACCGACCTTATCCCCTATATCCAGTATGACACGAAACATGGGAAAGGGGGCATCTGATGAATAACAACGATATTCCTGTATGGGAAAAATACACCCTTACCATTGAAGAAGCGTCAAAGTATTTCCGTATCGGAGAAAACAAGTTAAGACGCTTGGCAGAGGAAAACAAGGACGTCGGGGTGGCTCATTATGAATGGCAACCGCATACAGATTAAACGCCGACAGTTTGAACAGGTTATTGATAAATTGGACGCAATCTAATGCAAATGAGCCTTGTATGTGTTATGATGAACACAAGTCATATCAAGGCTCTTTCCAACAAGGAAAGGAGCAGACACCATGAAAGAAAAAAGACGGGATAGCAAAGGTCGTATCCTGCATACTGGAGAGAGCCAACGAACAGACGGAAAATACTTATATAAATATGTAGACGCATTTGGAAACACAAAATATGTGTATGCTTGGAGATTGACACCCACAGACCCGACACCAAAGGGAAAACGGGAAAAATCCTCACTTCGTGAACTGGAACAGCAGATAAGACGGGATATTGAGGACGGTATCGACAGCACAGGCAAGAAAATGACGCTTTGCCAACTTTATGCCAAACAGAACGTACAGAGGGCAAACGTGAAGAAAAGCACACAGAAACAACGGGAACAGCTCATGCGGTTATTGAAAGAGGACAAGTTAGGTGCTAGGAGCATTGATACGATAAAACCCTCTGACGCTAAAGAATGGGCATTACGCATGAAAGATAAAGGCTTTTCCTATAACACCATTAACAACCATAAACGCTCGTTAAAAGCGTCGTTCTATATCGCCATACAAGACGACTGCGTAAGGAAAAACCCTTTTGATTTCAAGTTGAGTGAAGTCCTAGAAAATGATACCAAAGAGAAAGTCGCATTGACAGAGGAACAGGAACAAGCCCTACTCTCATTCATCAAGACGGACAATGTGTATCACAAGTATTATGATGATGTGCTGATACTGTTAAAGACAGGACTTCGTATCTCGGAACTGTGCGGACTGACAGTAGCCGATATTGATTTCCAAAATGAAGTTGTGATTATCGACCACCAGTTATTAAAAAGCAAGGAACAGGGCTATTACATTGAAACGCCTAAGACAAAAAGCGGAACAAGGCAAGTACCATTAAGCAGAGAAACGATACAGGCATTTCAACGGGTTATGAAGAAACGCCCAAAGGCAGAACCATTTGTGATAGACGGACGGGGCAACTTCTTATTTGTCAATCACAAAGGCAAGCCCAAAGTTGCCATTGATTACACTATGCTTTTTGTCCGTATGGTAAAAAAATACAATAAGAACCATAAGGACAACCCATTGCCACATATCACACCGCATACACTACGCCATACGTTCTGTACAAGGCTGGCAAGCAAGAATATGAACCCGAAAGATTTACAGTATATCATGGGGCATTCAAATATCAGTATTACAATGAACTGGTATGCTCATGCGTCCATAGATACTGCAAAATCAGAGGTTCAGCGTCTAATCGCATAAGAAGTATTTACCACGATTTTAACCACGCTTGATAGCGAAAATATAAGAAGATAGACCTAGATATGTGAGGTTTACCACAAAAGCAAAATGCCCGTAGAGCCGATAAAATAAGGCTTTGCGGACATTTAAGAAGATATAAAAAGATAGTCAAAAAGACATATATAATTTTCTCTTAAATTTTAATGCAATTATATTTTCTAATAAATAATCGAATAACTGCGCATCGCATTCTTGTTATTTTAGTGATTATTCTGTTATGTGCAGGTGACAAATTCGAGTTGTAAACGTCTGTTTGGAATATTATATTCTGGCAAAAAAAATTCAGGTACGCTTAAGCGTACCTGAATAAATGTTAAAAGAGATATTATGTTATTTAGCTTCTTCTTCGGCAGCAGCCTCTTCTTCAGCTTCCAGAGCCGGGTCTACGTGAACGGCGGCTACGGATACAACTGCAGCTTCAAGGTCTGTCTTTAAGTCTACATCTTTGTCCTGGGCGATGGCGAGGTCTTTGACTTTGATTACGTCGCCGACTTTCATGTCACCGACATCTACCATAATTTTGTCTACCAGTGCTGATGGGAGAGCTCTGAAGGAGATTTCTTCCAGATGCTGCTGTAATACACCGGCTTCCAGTTTGTCGTGGTTTACAAGTACGATCTCTGCTACGGAATGTACTTTCTCGTTGCTTACCAGTGCCTGGAAATCTATTTCATCCACCTGTCCTTTTAACGGATTGAACTGGATTTCTTTGATCAGTACGTCATATGACTGACCATCTACATCCAGCATAATCTGGCTTCCTTTGTTACTTGTCTTGAGAAGTTTCTCGACAGCAGATTTCTCGATTTTAACAGGAAGAGAACCTTCCATCTCTCTGCCAAATACGTTACCTGTAACGTAGCCTTCTCTTCTTAATCTTTTGGCCTTTGTGTCCATTGTTCTTTTTTCAGCTTTTAAAGTATTCATTTGACTTTTCCTCCATTTTACAGCTGAGGTGACACGCTTGACACTATCTTTAATTTATGAGCATCCGAAATGCTCCAGGTGGTGTTAAGTATTTTTGAGTATTCAGTTGTTTGTTCTTTATCTTTGTTACAGCTGTATTATAACACGCTAGAAATAAAATGCAAGAGGAAAATGTGAAGAGTTTGTGAAGTTTAAGTAAACACAAACAAAGCCCCCCGGAAGTGACTACTTTCGGGGAGCTTTGCATTTAATCTAATTAATCATTAATTACAGAGTATCATTTCTTCTGATATAACCAGGCTGTTCAGCCGGGGAAACGATTTCTTTTTTATGAATGAGGTTTGCCCATTTGTCAACTACTTCATTCTCTACGTGAACACCCTCGCCTACCGTGACTTCAGCGAGAACAACACTGTTTCTTACAACAGCACCTTTTTTAATGACGCATCCACGACCGATTACGGAATTCTCAACAGTACCTTCAATCTGGCAACCGTTGGAGATTACGGAATTCTTCACATCTGCAGTATTGAAATACTGAGTCGGGCAGGAATCATTGGTACGTGTATAGATTGGCCAGTTATCATGGAAAAGTTCCTGAGCTGACTTGTAATTAAGGAGAGCCATGTTTGCAGCATAGTAACTTGGGAAGTCTGTAATGCTTGCAAAGAATCCCTTGTGTGCAACGCCGCGGATGTCCAGAGTTTCGCATTTATCATTCAGGATGTCTGCCAGTGTATACATGGAAGAAAGATTCTTGGCTTCTTTGATCAGGCTGATGAAAAGCTCTGTTTTCATAACACAGGTATCCATATAAACATACTGATTCTTCTTATTACCATGATTCGGTTCGATGGATTCCACACCTTTCTGGCGGTTCAGTCCCAGAACATTACAGGTAAGATAAGCCTCTTTTGCATTATCAACAGCGTGATAAAGGAGAGTAACATCTGCACCGGACTCAATGTGTGTATGTAAAAACTGGTCAAAATCAATTGAATAAACCATATAGCTCGGGGCAATGACAACATACGGATGATTCATTCTGCTGAGGGACTCCATGTTGTCCAGATAGCAGGAGATATCGGTGTTATAGATATCATTGTCATTATTGTGCTCTGAGAAGAGAAGCTGAAGTTTGCCGCTCTTGGAGTTGATATTGTAATGACGTCCTGTTCCAAGATGTTCTACAACAGAACGGGGTTTATTATTGATATAGACCTGAATACGTTCAATGTTGCTGTTGGTCATATTGGAGATAGGGAAGTCAATGACTCTGTATCTGCCAAGGAAAGAAAACGCACCGATTGGGCGATAATCCTGCATACCATCTACATAAATATTTCTCCCGGAAGAGCTTACGATTCCAAATGCCTTATACATATTATTCTGCCCCCTTTACGCGTTTCGCTACAAGCTCAATGTGCTCACTGTCTGCGGCACCGACAACTGCACCTTTACCGATGCGGACACCGTCAGCTACAAGTGCACGCTGAACAACGGCACCCTCTTCTACAACAACACCCGGCATCAGTACACTGTCGATAATTATGGCACCTGCACCAATCTTAACACCTGTAAAGAGAACGGAATGCTTAACTTCGCCCTGAACAACACAGCCCTGTGTGATATATGCATCTTTAACATCTGCTTCTGCGCTGATGTACTGTGGAAGTGCGGTAACATCTTCTGTATAAATCTTCCATGACGGATCACCCAGATCCAGTTCATTCTTGGAACTTAACAGATCCATGTTTGCTTCCCAGAGAGAGTCGATGGTACCAACATCTTTCCAGTATCCTTCAAATTTATATGCATAAAGAGTTCTGTTATCGTTAAGCATAGTAGGGATGATATCCTTACCGAAGTCATGGCTGGAATCTGGATTCTTGATATCAGCCATCAGCATCTTGCGGAGGAGTTTCCAGGTGAAGATATAGATACCCATGGATGCAAGGTTGCTCTTCGGATGCTCAGGTTTCTCTTCGAATTCTACGATACGTCCGGATTCGTCAGTATTCATGATACCAAAACGGCTTGCCTCTTTCATCGGAACTCCGATAACTGCGATGGTTGCATCTGCCTTTGCTTCTTTGTGGGCTGCAAGCATCTTGTCATAGTTCATTTTATAAATATGGTCACCGGAAAGAACAAGAACGTATTCAGGATCAAATTTATCAATGAAATCAATATTCTGGGAGATTGCATCTGCAGTTCCGCGATATACATTCAGATTCTCATCTGCTTTCTCACGTGGAGGAAGAACGTAAACACCGCTGTTTTTAGCATCAAGACCCCAGCGTCCGCCGGCTGCCACATAACTGTTCAGCTGGATAGATTCATACTGTGTAAGTACACCTACAACATCAACGCCACTGTTGGCACAGTTGCTTAAAGGAAAGTCTACGATACGATATTTACCGCCGTATGAAACGGCCGGCTTTGCCACTTTATTGGTAAGATCATGCAGACGGCTGCCACGACCGCCGGCCAGGATCATGGCCAACATACTATTTTGTTTCATAATAGTGAACCCTCGCTTTCATTTGTTAGGTAATATTATACATTTTTTCCTGACATTTTTCCATAGGTTTCTGAAAAAAATATGTAAAAACTTTGCTACAAACTAAGTAAAATCGACGAAAAATTATACATTATATACAAATATCGAGACGAATCGCATGACAGGGGATTAAAGATATTTGTAAATTATGCTTATAACGTACCAAAATTCATTCCAGATTGCCTGCGACAATGGAATTTTGGCCTGTATGTCTCGGGATTTTGGCATATTCATGCCAAAACACCTCGCGGAATAATGCTGTGTGAACAGTAACATTTGTTCACAAATTTAAGTGAAACGGGTGGACGTATAATAGTTCTTACGCTATAATAGGTAGGAATTTATAGAAGAAACGCGTAACTGTGAAAATACTGAACAGTTACAGAGAAACAGAGGTTATCACGTGAGTAAAAGAGAAGATTATAAACGATTTATCGTATTTTGTCTGGCGAGTCTGGTGGTTCTGGCACAGGCGGCGGTCTTTGCATGGGTGTGGTATTCCGTTTACAGAGGACAGATCGACGAGCCTTTCTGGCGCAAAGGTAACTGGGTACTGATCGCAATCTACGGTCTGATGTTTGCCCTGTTTGCCAAATTGTACGGAGGACTTAAGGTTGGATATCTTAAGAGGATTGATGTATTTTATTCGCTGACACTGGCACTTTTGTGTACCAATGTGGTGGAATATCTGGAGATCACCCTGATCAACAGGTGGTTCCTGAGCGTATGGCCTATGATCGAGATGACAGGAATACAGCTGGTGCTGATCATTATCTGGATATTTGGTTCAAGGTATATCTATTCCGGACTTTACCGCGCACGCCGGCTTCTGGTCATTTACGGTGACCGGGATCCGGGGGACGACCTGATCCATAAGATGAATTCCCGAAAGGACAAATATGACATCAGCGGCAAGGTACACATCAGTGTGGGAGAAGAAAAAATCCATCAGATGATGCAGGATTATGACGGCGTGATCATCTGGGATCTGCATTCAACAGAGAGAAACCGTTATCTGAAATACTGTTTTGCACATTCTGTCCGATGCTATGTGAGTCCGAAGATTTCGGACATCATTCTTATGGGAAGTGAACGCATCCATCTTTTTGACACACCGCTTCTGGTATCCAGAAATATGGGACTGGCAGTAGACCAGCGTGCTGCAAAGAGAGTTATGGATATTCTGATTTCAGGGATCGGCATTATAATCACTTCACCGATCATGCTGATCATAGCGATTGCGGTAAAAGCATACGACAGAGGTCCGGTGTTTTATTTTCAGGACCGTCTGACATTGGGTGGAAAGCCCTTTAAGATCTGTAAATTCCGCAGTATGTGCGTAGATTCGGAGAAAAACGGTGCAAGACTGGCATCCAAGCATGATTCCCGTATCACACCGGTAGGTCATGTGCTGAGAAATCTTCATCTGGACGAGCTTCCTCAGCTTTTCAATGTATTTAAGGGAGATATGTCTTTGGTAGGTCCGCGCCCGGAACGTGAAAGTATCATGCTTGAGTATGAGAAAGAGCTTCCGGAATTCTATTATCGTCTGAAGGTTAAAGCAGGTCTTACCGGATATGCGCAGGTCTACGGTAAGTATAATACAACTCCTTATGACAAATTAAAGCTGGATCTGTTTTATATTGAGAATTATTCCTTCCTGCTGGATATCAAGCTGATCTTTATGACAGTTAAAATCTTTTTCCAGAAAGAAGTATCTGAGGGAGTAGATGACAGACAGGTAAATGCGTTGAAGGATTCCGGGAAAAACGCCGGAGTGTCAGAGAATAAAACGGAGGAATGACAATGAATAAACCGCTGGTATCTGTGATCATGCCGGTTTACAACGGAGAAAAATATATTAGAAAGGCTGTGGAATCCGTCTATGAACAGGGAGTTTCGCTGGAACTTCTGGTGATCGATGACGGTTCTACAGACCATACAGAGGAAGTCCTGTCTGCCTATGAGGGCAGAGAGGACTTTCGGTATATTAAGAATGAACAGAATATGGGAGCTGCAGGCTCCAGAAACAGAGGAGTCGGGCTGGCACAGGGAACCTACATTGCTTTTCTGGATGCAGATGACTGGTGGGAGTCAGGCAAGCTGAAAGAGCAGCTGAAACGTCTGGAAGAGACAGGATACGTGCTGTGTTCTACAGGGCGGGAACTGATGAAAGCGGACGGAAGCAGTACAGGACGGACAATCCCTGTAAAAGAGAAGATCACCTACAGAGAACTTCTGAAACATAACAGCATCAACTGTTCTTCGGTAATACTCAGAAGGGATGTGGCGCGTGAATTTCCCATGGAGCATGACGACAGCCATGAGGATTATATCACCTGGCTGAAAATCCTGAGAAAATATGGCTGTGCTGCCGGAATCAACAAACCCTATCTGAAATATCGTCTCAGCGAAGGCGGCAAATCCAGAAACAAACTGAAATCAGCAGCCATGACTTACAATGTCTACAGATACGCCGGTTACGGCAGGATCAGAAGCTGTATTTTTTTCTGTTCTTATGCTGTACATGGAATATGGAAATATTGCTACTGTTCACTTCGTTCACAGTAACGTAGCCAAAATTCATTCCAGATTGCCTGCGGCAATGGAATTTTGGCTTGTATGTCTCGGGATTTTGGCATATTCATGCCAAAACACCTCGCGGGATAGTGGTATGTGAACAGTAACTAACAAAATATTTCCATTGACCGAAATGTTAAGTTTCTATTCCATAAATCGTAAAAATATGTTATGCTTGTTGCAGTAAATATGACTTTGCGGTTAATTGCCCGTTACATTGCTGTGCGTTTTTTTGTCTGCCGGTCATCTGAAGAATCTGGCAGAATGGGGTTGTATGTTCACACAGCAGAAGTCAGAAATATGATTAGAGGATAGTACTTAAACATGAAAATAAAAAAAGAGAGAGCGGCGGTGCCGTACTCCTGCCTGATCGATAACATTAAAGTTTTGCTTATCTTTCTGGTAGTATTTAACCATATTATTGCATTTAACCTTGTAAAGGTAGACACTGTAGTGAGATATGTGTGGTATGCGATCACGATTTTTCACATGCCTGCATTTGTTTTTATTTCAGGATATCTGTCAAAGAAACCTCAGAATGTGCTGAAGAATTTTAAGAACCTGCTGATACCTTATGTTCTGGGATATACCTTAACCTGGTATTCACAGATATGGCTGGGCAGATCTGTAGATTATGAGATACTGCGTCCTACCGGAAGTGTCATGTGGTATATACTGGCACTGTTTATTTACCGCCTTACCATTGAGGCCCTGGGTAAGATCAGATTTATTGTTCCGCTCAGTATTCTTTTTGCATTATGGGCAGGAACCAGACCGGAATTTACCACATTCCTGTCATCCTCAAGAATCGTGGTGTTTTTCCCGTTCTTTGTTGCGGGGTATCTCTGGAAGAGGGAATATATCACAGCGATCCGTAAATTTAAGGGAAAATGGATCCTGGTGGCAATCTCCGGAGTCCTTTTGTGGGCGATACCGAATTATATGATCCCAAATGAAATGGGAATCGCTATTTTCCGAGGTAATCATGGATATCAGCTCTGCGGTCTGACGGATCCTCAGGGAGTGATCCTCAGACTGCTGATGTATCTGGTATCTTTCGTAGTTGTCTATACGATGCTTGCGTTAGTGCCGGACATCAAACTGCCGCTCACCTATGTGGGACGACATACAATGGGAATTTATTTCTTCCATTATCCGATCATGATCATTATGAATGGTTTATATATCCTGATGCTTCCTGTAATGAACAATGTATGGGTGCTTCTGGGAGTATCACTGGTATTTGTACTTGTACTGGGAAGTCTGCCTGTGGATCTTCTCTATACGGGTGTTCTGAATCTGATCGCATTTATCCTGATCAAGAAGGATAAGACAGTCAGAGATGAAGGTCTGGAAGAAGAGTATGACAGCGAATATGATGAATATGAACTTCTCAGAAGAAAGAAAGCTATCGCAGAGCTTGCGGCAACGCTTGATTCAGAGAGTGAGCAGGACGGACATATGGAGAAAGTAAATATGGACGAGGACACACCGGAACATACTTCTTCTGACAGGCATGAAGGCTTCAGCAATGTGGCCGGCATGGAGCTGGAGATTGAAGAAGATAATCTGGATGATATCCCTGATGAACTGATCAAAGGGGAAGAGGAGCTTTCGCTGGAAGACCTGATCCAGGAACTGGAAGCTACTACCAGAACGATGGACGACAATAAAGAACCATAAACACAAAGGAAGAGTTTTGAGATACAAAAACAGTATTTCAAAACTCTTCTTTTTGTAAAGTTAACGCGAATTTAACATTTTTGTAACGGACAGGTGACGGAAGTTGGGAAGTATGATATAATCAAAGTATCTATCGTATGGAGGTTACTGTGAACGGAGTGAACAGTAACGTATGGAGCAGGAAAACTGTTCGGCAAAATAAGAATATTTTTTTCAGGGGAGTTATGACGAAAGAATGAAGAGAGTAATCACATATGGCACTTTTGATCTTTTTCATAAAGGCCACTATAATATTATCAAAAGAGCAAAAGCACTTGGTGATTATCTGATTGTAGGTGTCACAAGTGAGAGCTTTGACATTGAGCGGGGCAAACTCAATGTGCGGGACAGCCTCATTAAGAGAATTGAGAATGTGCGAAGGACCGGGCTGGCAGATGAGATCATCATTGAGGAATATCAGGGACAGAAGGTCAATGACATCATTAAGTATGATATTGATGTCCTGGTGGTAGGATCTGACTGGCGGGGGAAATTTGATTATCTTAAGAACTACTGTGATGTAGTTTATCTGGAAAGGACCAAGAATATTTCCAGTACAAAGCTTCGCAGTGAAGGTGTTATCTTTAATATGGGAATCGTGACAGATGACATCAGGGATAATGATTTTGTGGAAGAATCCAAATATGTCAGCGGGGTTCATGTGGAGCGTGTATTCAGTGAGGATCACGAGACTGCACAGAGATTCTGTGATAAATATGAGTTAGGTTCCTGTTGGAACAGCTATGATGAATTTCTGGCAGATGTAGATATTGTTTATATCAAGACTTCGCTGAACCGGAGAGCGGAATATATCGAACGAGCGCTGAAAAAAGGAAAATATGTGATCAGTGATTCGCCCATGACGCTTTCCTCAGAGAAACTGCGCCACCTGTTTCAGGTGGCAAGGGAGAACAATGTGGTTCTCATTGAACGGACCACACTGGTCTACCTGCGGGCGTTTAATCAGCTGGTATGGCTGGTACACAGTAATCTGGTGGGAGATCTGGTAAGTGTCAAATGTGCGATCTCCCAGGATGATTTCGAGGGCGGCAGGACTTTTAATGAGACGGTCTGCACAGCCATCTGCGCAGTACTGAAACTGCTGGGGAAAAACTGCCAGGATATCAACACCAATGCGGTCCGCAATCAGGAAGGCCGTTTTGTATATGATATGATTTCCATGAAATACGCCGGTGCACTGGCGACTATTGAAATCGGAACAACGGTTGACATTGAGAATGAACTTGTGATCATCGGAAGCAACGGCAGGGTAACTATCCCTAATGACTGGTGGAACACCGGATACTTTGAAGCCAATATTTCAGGAAAAGAATTTCTGAAAAGGTACAGCTTTAACTTCGAGGGAAATGGTTTCCGCTATCTGCTGCAGGAACTGATGATCATGATCAGAGACAAACGGACAGAATGTACCCGGCTTTTCTATGATGAGTCGGTAAAGATAATAGAAATTTTGGAAACAATCAACAGAAAGGACAATTCATGACGGAGAAACAGAAATACCTCCTGAAGCTTTTCAGGGAGGTTGATGAAATCTGCAGAGAACATAACCTCAGATACGTGCTGGCAGGAGGCTCCCTGATCGGAGCTCTCAGACATGAGGGATTTGTTCCCTGGGATGATGATGTAGACCTTTATATGCCACGTCCGGACTGGGAGAAATTCATAGAGATATGCAAAACAGAACTCCCGCCTGACAGAGAGATACAGTGTTCGGAGGTGGACAGAAACTATACAAATTCATTTCCGCGCTACGCATCCACCAATACCTGTGCCATCCATAAGAGCCAGATCATCGGGAAGGACTGCGGCGGAGAAATCATAGACATTCTTACACTGGATCCTGTTCCGGCTGATGACAAAGAATACGAGAAATATAGAACACATATGATGATCTACTCAGATCTTATCAATATTTCCGTAGGTTACAGTGACCGCTGGGAGATACCTGCATCCATGTATCTGAAGTATCTTCTTTCTTATATTTTTCTTGGTAAAAAAAGAACACTGGCAAAGCTTGAGAAGATTATGTTCTCTTATAAAGAAGAGGAATGTGACCGTTATGCCATGCGCTGGGGCGGCTGCCCGTTTCTTTTTGACAAAGATATGATGTTCCCTGTCAAGGATGGAGATTTTGAGGGACAGAAGGCGATGATCCCCAACAAATGCAGCGATTATCTGATCTGGCATTACGGTGATGAGTGGGCTTATATGCCTCCGCATGACAAGAGAGAAGGCCATGTGGCAGTATGTGTAGATGACCTTCCCTATCAGGAGCTGCGTGAGGAGTATATGCCGAAGATCAATAAGGGCAGGCTGCGCTGGGATTGCATCTTCCGCAAATTTTATAATATGCGCATTGCGAAGAAGAGTCATAAAGTCCGTCAGGAGGGTCTTACCATGAAAGCCCGGGCTGTTGCACTGGATCTGCAGGGAGCCATCGATGAATCCGGACTGAAAATCAGTGAGTTGGTAGAGAACAGGGCTTTCCGTAAGCTGAGTGCACTGTTTGGTTCCTATTATAAGAACCAGCTCAGTGCTGACTTTATCGGAAGAGAAGACTATACCAATATTTATGCTTTTTATCATCCGACACTTGTGGAGATACCTGACGATGTATTCTATGCGGCAATGCTGACTCTGTTTTATACAGAACGTGTGTCAAAGGCATATCGGATGATGCAGGTCCGTCAGCAGCTTGACCATCTGAGTCCTGAGATGGAGGTACTGAAAGAAGACATTGAGCTTTTCCGAAAAGCTGCGGATCATTATGAATTCCATCGGATGAAGGAGGCAGAACAGATCGTCAATGAGCTTCTGAAGAAATATCCGGGACATCCGGGCTTTATGAAATTCAAGTGCCGCTTTCTGATGGAGAATGCAGGGGAGAATCGGATTGAAGCAGAGCGTTTTCTGGACAAAGCACTCAAGCTGTTCCCTGAGGACGGATATTTCCTGAAATATAAGGCAGACATCTTCTGGATGGACGGTGAAGTGCAGAAAGCAGCAGAGCTCTATCTGCAGGTAAAGGAAAAGACCACCAATGGAATTGTATGGATGGAGATGGACAGATTCTTCCAGGGATACAAATCCGAGGTCCTGAAAAACTGTGAAGAACTTCTGGCGAACCGCAACAGGAGGGAAGCGCTGTCACTGATGGAACTGTGGAGCTGCCTGATCCCTGAGGATGATGATATCCGGGGCGCATTATATCTGGCAAAGACAGCCTGTGCGCATACCCAGAGCGAGATAGAGAAAGAGATCGCAGAGATCCGGGCTGTTATCGAGACACCGATGCGCACATCTGTTAAAACAGAAGCAGGCAGCAGGGAGAAAACATCAGAAGAATACCAGATGTACAGAAAAGCCCTCACAAGAGCATGGAGACGTCTGGGTTATCCCAAAGAGCTGGCAAACCTGCGAACTCAGATTATCTGCACAGGGGAAGAAAGCGAACTGGAGTGGCTGGCAGAACAGGTGCGAAACCGTCAGTTCCGCAAGGAAGAGAAAGCCTGTGTCTACAAACTGGTGGGCGATGTCCGGATGAAACAGGGACAGACAAAAGAGGCCTTTTCCAATTATAAGAAAGCACTGGAGCATGAGATGTCTTCTTATTTAAGAACAGAGTTGTACCGTATTTTTATCAATGATCTGAACGACGGAAGCAGACAGGCGAAGAGCTTCGGAAGGAAAGCGGATATTATGATCGTGCTTGACAACTGGCTGGGTAAATACGGCAGTATCGATGACATTAAGAAGATTGTCCATACTGTTTCCGATCCTGTCGGAAGCAGAGGATGAACAGAAACGGAGTAAAAAGTTGAACAAAAAACAAAAGGTGATTTTATCATTATTACAGGAAATCGATGAAATATGCCGCCGGAATAAAATAGAATATTACCTCTCTCCACGACTGACACTCTGCGCAGTGGAAGGGCATCCCTTCCCACAGAATCCCATGTTTGGAGTTGTGCTGATGAAAACAGCGGATATGGAACGGTTCCGTCTGGCTGTGGATGAAGATCCAAGGGAAAAGAGAGCACTGGAATCCATGAAGAGCCACAAATGGTTCTCAGGATTTCATCTGAGATACACCAATACAGATACTCTGTGCCTGAATCTGGACAACACCAGAGACTACGCATTCCCGGGAATCGGAGTCAGTATTTTTCCGCTCAGAACGCCGGCAGCTTCTGTAAAAGCAGAACGCAGATTATCCAGAGATGAGATTGCATGGACAGAGCTCTGTCATATCAACTATGCAGATAGAAATTTCAGGAGCAGGGTGAACCGTACGATCATGCGGCTGCAGTGCATGATAACCGGGCGCCAGGGACAGGCGGCACATTTGTATGACAGGCTTGTCAGATCCTGCCAGCAGCCCGGAGCAAATAAATATATCCTCAAAAGAAGAAAACAGACCACAGTTTTCCCAGCAGAAATTTTTGCAGAGAGTAAACGTGTCACCCTGGAAGGTGCAGAACTCCAGGTTCCGGCAAAAACCGCAGAGTATCTCACCATAAGTTATGGAAAGAATTATAAAGATGCAAAGGAACCCCGCTATGTGACACCCATTGCGCTGGCAGTCAGTGCGAGGGTAAGCTACACACAGTTCTGGAAAGAATCCGGAAACTTTGAGAAATACTGTAAAGAGCGAATGAAAAATGCCCGCAAACTTGCCAGAAGCAGGCGGCACAAAGACTACTTCAATGAATGCTGGGATTATGTAGAGTTCTGTGGGGAGCGCATGAATCTGAGTGTTTCCTATGAGAAGCAGAAAGACTACATTAAGAACTTGTATAAGAATGAAGATTATATGACACTTGAGAGGGTATTTCGTCCCTATTTCAAGATGATGCAGAAGAGTCTGCAGAAGAATGAACTCTTTGCAGAGGACGAAGAGATTTTTGACATTTATGTAGACGTACTGGAGAAAACAGGAAAGACAGTACAGAGAAGTAAGATCGGCACGCTGATCTGACGGGAGGGAACATGAAACTTTCAGATTATATTGTTACGTTTTTGCAGAAAAAAGGAATCCGCCATTTCTTCGGCTATCAGGGAACCATGATCGCACATCTGGTAGACTCCATTGAGAGAAATCCGGAGACAGAGAATCATTCCGGTTACAATGAACAGGGGGCAGCTTTCGCAGCCTGCGGATACGCACAGGCGAAGGAAGAATGTGCCTGCGCCTATGCTACCAGCGGACCGGGAGCCATCAACCTTCTGAGTGGTGTGGCAGATGCCTATTATGATTCCCTGCCTGTGATCTTTCTCACAGGACAGCTGAACACTTATGAGTATTCAGGGATTAAGGGGCTGCGTCAGCAGGGATTCCAGGAGACAGATATTGTGGCAATGGCGAAACCGATTACCAAATATGCTGTTCAGATACGAAACCCTGAGGACATTGTGGAGGAATTAAATAAAGCATACCATATTGCAACCACAGGACGCAGAGGACCGGTGCTCATCGATCTTCCCATGAATATCCAGAGAAGTGAAGTGGAGAATCCGGTCTATGACATGACTTTTGAGGACAAACATACAGATGCAGCTGCAGCACAGCAGGCGGCAGATACGATTCTGGAAGCACTGGAACAGGCAAAACGTCCGGTGATCATGCTGGGCCATGGCGTGGACAGCAGCTTCAGCCAGCAGAAACTGATCCGCTTTGCACAGAAGAGACAGATTCCGATCATCACCAGCGTTCTGGCGAAATCAGTTCTGGGATACGACCATCCGCTGAATTTCGGGTGCATCGGCGGTGCCTATGGACACCGTTATGCAAATATGATCGCCAATGCAAAAAGCGATCTGCTTCTCTGCTTTGGCATTTCTCTGTGTACCAGGCAGATCGGAACCAAAGTACATGAATTTGCCAGAGGTGCAAAGATCATACGTATAGATATTGATCCATACAATCTTCAGAGAGATATCCATGAGAATGGTATCAATGAAGTGAAGCTGCAGGCAGAGACAGGTGCAGTAATCGATTGTCTTGCAAAAGCAGCAGCTCCGGATACAGAGGGGATCAGTGACTGGCTGAATGTCTGCACAGAGATTAAGGAAAATCTTCAGGCAGTTGATGATGCCACGCCGGAAAGATATCCGAACCGTATGATCGCAGACCTCAGTGATATGCTGGAGGATACCTCCGCGATCGCAGTGGATGTAGGACAGCATATGGTGTGGAGTTACCAGTCATTCAAGAATCATGAAGGACAGAAACTTCTCTTCTCCGGCGGACATGGAGCTATGGGCTACGGGCTTCCGGCAGCTATCGGAGCGTATTATGCAACCGGAAAACCGACCGCCTGCATCTGCGGAGACGGTGCACTCCAAATGAATATCCAGGAACTGGAGTGGGTGAAGAGAGAGAATCTTCCTGTTAAGATCATGGTTATGAATAATGAAGCACTTGGCATGATCCGTCACCTGCAGAGAGATTATTTTGACTGTCTGTTCGCAGGAACCACAGACGGCTGCGGTTTTGCTTCCTGTAATTTCGCAGAGGTGGCAAAGGCTTACGGCATTCCCGCACTGAGAATGCTCTGCGATGCAGTCAGAGAAGAAGCACCGGAATTTCTGGAAGGGGAAGGTCCGAAACTTCTGGAAGTTATGCTGGAGCATGGAACTTTTGCATATCCCAAGACCTGTCTGGGTGAACCGATCCATAATCAGCAGCCATATGCACCGAAGGAAGTTTATGACAGACTGATGGAATTGTAGGAGTGAAGAATATATTTCGGTAATGTGGAATATATAATTATAGAAGGAATTTTTTTGCAGGCAGTCCGTTTTATGGAAGTGGGGAGACTCCCGCATGACAGAGAACAGATCTGTCTGTATTATAGATGAATAAAAAGAGGGAATATAAAATGAGCAAGGTAACAGTGATCACAGGCGGCACCTCCGGAATCGGACGCGGTATTGTGGAGAAGATACTAGCAAACTCAGCAGAAGATGATCTGATCTTTGCCACTTACGCTCACAATGCATATAAAGCCAATGAATTCTGGGACAGCCTGAAACCGGAAGACCAGGAGAAGCTTATTATTCTGAAAGCGGACATGTCTTCCTATGACGATATGATGAATTTCGTCGGAGAAGTAAAAGAGAAAGCAGGACACGTAGACTGGCTGATCAGCAATGCGGGAATCAGCACTTACGATAAATTTCAGGATTACACTTTCGAGGAATGGAATAAGATCGTAAATACCAACCTGTCTGTACCTGTATTTATGGTCAAAGAATTTATGCCTGTTATGACAGAGGGCGGAAGAGTACTCTTCATGGGTTCCTATGCAGGGCAGCAGGCATACTCCTCCTCTTTGGTATACGGCGTGACCAAGGCTGCCATCCACTTCCTTACCAAATCGCTGGTAAAGGAATTTGAGCCAAAAGGCATCACAGTCAATGCCATTGCCCCCGGTTTCATCCAGACGCCCTGGCATGAGAACCGCACACCGGAAAGCTACGAACGCATCAACCGCAAGATCGCACTGCACAGATTCGGTGAGATCAAAGACGTGGCAGATATGGCGTACAGTATACTTACCAATAACTACATGAATGGAAGTATTGTAGATATCCATGGAGGATATGATTACTTCTGATAAAGTTCAACAGAAGAAAAATATTTCTGGAGAGCTAGAGCGTGTCTGAAAAAGGCTTTCTGCAAGATGTGCGTCACAATTTGTGGGATATTTTGCCCGGATGAGGGCGCCGTAGCGGGCTACGGCAACTGAATTCGGGTGAAATATCCCGCAAAGTGGGGCGTGTAGATTGCGGGAATGATTTTTCAGACACACTCTATGGCAGATTGAAGAAAAGGATATGGGTATTTTCAGAAGAAATACCATACGGCGTCGGATAGCTGCGTTTCCTGTAAAAAATATGCGATGAAATATAGGCATAAATAATAAGAAAAGACTTGACTTAGGCATGCCATGTGTGATAAACTTGACAAGCGACATGGAAGTTAGGTCTTTTTTTTATGCCCGAAAAGATGACGGATACATCGTCCGGCATGAGGAAAATGACCATGCAAATGAAAACACTGGAGGTGGAAGTTGTGCGCGTTAAGATTACATTAGCATGTACCGAGTGCAAGCAGCGTAACTACAATATGACTAAGGAGAAAAAGAACCATCCTGAGAGAATGGAAACTCAGAAATATTGTAAGTTCTGCCGCAAACACACTCTGCATAAGGAAACAAAGTAATCCAAGGTAACTGGACGAAACAGTTACTCACAGAGAATTGTGAGGTCAGGCTATGCAAGGAAATGAAAAATCTGCTGGCAAGAGCCAGAAGAAGAGTTGGTTTCAGGGACTTCAGTCAGAATTCAGGAAGATTGTCTGGACAGACCGCAATGAACTGATTAAGCAGACTATCGTGGTAGTTTGCGTGTCGATCGTGCTTTGCGTACTGATCAGCGTCATGGATTCATTTATTCTCGAAGGCATTAATCTTTTAATGAAATAAGGATAAGGTGATTGTATGTCAGAAGCGAAATGGTATGTTGTTCATACTTATTCCGGGTATGAGAACAAAGTAAAAGTCGATATTGAAAAAACCATCGAAAACAGACACCTGGAAGACCAGATCCTTGAAGTTCGTGTTCCGCTGCAGGAAGTGGCTGAGCTGAAAAACGGGGCTCTGAAACAGGTTCAGAAGAAAATGTTTCCTGGCTATGTACTTCTCAACATGGTTATGAATGACGATACATGGTATGTTGTCCGTAACACCAGAGGTGTGACAGGCTTCGTTGGACCAGGGTCCAAGCCGGTACCGTTGACCGAGGAAGAGATGCTTCCTCTTGGTATCAAGAAAGAGGAAATTCAGGTCGATTTCGCAGAGGGTGATACAGTTGTTGTCACAGGCGGTGCCTGGAAAGATACCGTTGGTGTTATCACTGCCCTTAATGTGCAGAAACAGACAGCAACGATCAATGTTGAACTTTTCGGCCGCGAAACGCCGGTAGAAATTAGTTTCGCAGAAATCAAACAGATGTAACAAGCAAAGGTAACAATATCGTGGGAGGGACCATAAACCCCCGCCAATACCACATAGGAGGTGCCGAAAAATGGCAAAGAAAGTAACAGGATATATCAAATTACAGATTCCGGCTGGTAAAGCAACTCCAGCACCACCTGTAGGTCCAGCTCTTGGACAGCACGGTGTAAATATCGTTCAGTTCACAAAAGAGTTCAATGCAAGAACAGCAGATCAGGGAGACTTAATCATTCCTGTAGTTATCACTGTTTATGCAGACAGAAGTTTCAGCTTCATAACCAAAACTCCGCCGGCTGCAGTTCTTCTTAAGAAAGCTGCTAAGATCAAATCCGGTTCCGGCGTACCGAACAAGACAAAAGTTGCTAAGGTTACTAAAGCTCAGGTTCAGGAAATCGCTGAACTTAAGATGAAAGACTTAAATGCAGCATCCCTTGAAGCAGCTATGAGCATGATCGCTGGTACTGCAAGAAGTATGGGAATCGAAGTAGTTGATTAATTTTAATATTAAATAGTAAGTGGGAGGGCGTTCCCCGCAAATACCACAGGAGGTTATAGAAATGAAACGAGGAAAGAAATACGTGGAAGCTGCTAAAGCAGTAGACCGCGCTACATTATATGATACCGCAGAAGCTATCAGCTTAGTTAAAAAAGCTGCAGTTGCTAAATTTGACGAAACTATCGAAGTTCATATCCGTACAGGCTGCGATGGACGTCATGCAGACCAGCAGATCCGTGGTGCAGTAGTTCTGCCACATGGTACTGGTAAAAAAGTTCGTGTTTTAGTATTCGCTAAAGATGCTAAAGCTGAAGAAGCAAAAGCAGCAGGTGCTGAATTCGTAGGAGCTGAGGATCTTATTCCGAAGATCCAGAACGAAGGATGGTTAGACTTTGACGTTGTTGTTGCAACTCCAGATATGATGGGTGTTGTAGGTCGTCTTGGTCGTGTACTTGGACCGAAAGGTTTAATGCCAAACCCGAAAGCTGGTACAGTAACAATGGACGTTACTAAAGCAGTTCACGATATCAAAGCAGGTAAGATTGAGTACCGTCTTGATAAAACCAACATCATTCATGTTCCGGTTGGTAAAGCATCCTTTACAGAGGAACAGTTAAGCGACAACTTCCAGACGCTGATCGATGCTATCGTTAAGGCTAGACCAAGCACACTGAAAGGTCAGTATTTAAAGAGCGTTGTTATTGCTCCGACAATGGGACCTGGTGTGAAGATCAACCCGATGAAATTAGCATAATAGATTTTAGCAATTTAAGACTCCCGGGGATTCTCCGGGGGTCTTTTTGCGCTTCTTTAGGTGGCGGGTATGGGGACGCGCAGGAAAATATTTGTTTTCTGATACGGCTGCGGAGGCAGGAATACTAAGCTTCCGGAAATTTGCTAAAACCATGCCGGAAAAATTCAAACTCGCTTCGCTCAGACAGTGAATTTTTCCGGCATAACGCAAATTCCCGGAAGCTAAGTATTGCTACACCTCCTGTAGATGTATCAGAAAACAAATATTTTCCTGCGCTGTACAATGGTTTCGCGGGCGGGGAAAACGGAAAGGTATTGGATATAGGGAGAAAGATGCAATGTATGGGTGTGCAGGAATGGAAGATTACAGGATTGTGTAAGGGTGTGTTATAGTAGGGGGATGAATTAGAGATTTGTTAGATATATTTTTTCTGAGTAATGTTATAGAGGCAGACAGGAGGCGTTATTGTGGCTGGCAGGAGACGGAAAAAGAGCGGTGGAAGAAGTTATGCATGGAGATATCGGGGCAGGATTGTGGCTTGTGTGTTTGTTGAGGTGATCATTATCTGTGCGCTGGTTATCATGATCGGATGGAATAAGGGCGTGAAGGAGTGGTTTGAGCAGTTTGAGCAGCCGGTTCTGAAGGAAGTGGATATCAGTGGTATCAACAGTCCGAATGCGATCCTGATGCAGGCCAGGGGAGGTAAGATTCTGGGTGAGATTAACGGGGAGGCTCAGATTTATCCGGCTTCTATGACGAAGATTATGACTGTGATATTGGGGATTGAGAATTTTGATGATCTGGATGAGAAGATTACTCTGACGGATGAGATGTTCTCCGGATTGTATGAGCAGGATGCTACGCAGGCAGGTTTTCAGCCGGGGGAAGAGGTCCGGGTGATTGATCTTCTCTATGGTGCGATGTTGCCTTCGGGGGCAGAGTGCTGTATTGCGCTGGCAGATACGATCAGTGGTTCAGAGGCGGATTTTGCGGAGCTGATGAATAAGAAAGCAAGGAAGCTTGGAATGGAGAATACTCATTTCTGTGATTCTACAGGACTGCATAATCCGGATCATTACAGTACGGTTAAGGATATTGCGGTGTTGATGAAGTATTGCATTAAGAATGATACGTTTCGTGAGATTGTGGAGACCTCCAGACATTCTACCGGAGTTACAAATATCCACCCGGATGGAATTACCTACTACAGTACAATGTTTAAAAATCTGTCTGATCCGACAGTCACAGGTGGAAAAATCCTCGGTGGCAAGACCGGCTATACCAGTGAGGCAGGACACTGTCTGGTGAGTTTTGCGGAGATTGAGGGCAGGGAATATATCTTTGTTTCCGCAGGTGCTTCAGGAGCAGAAGGAAATACGATTCCGCATATTCAGGATGCTGTGACTGTTTATAACAGGGTTGGTGCGGCGATTGAGGAGAAGATGAATGATAATAACAAATAAAATCTCCCACAAATTGTGACGCACATCTTGTGGGGAGCATTTTCGTTACTGTTCACTGGTAATATCCCGCGAGGTGTTTTTTGTGAGCAAAGGTCACAGAAAACCCGAGACATACCGCGCGAATTTATGCGATCAGCATAAATTCTGTGCATCGCGAAGCGTGTTACTGTGAATGGAGTGAACAGTAACGCATTTTCCAAATACACTCTAATGTTTATAGATTTTTATAGACATATTTTTATGTATGTGATATAATCAATCACATACAAAAGAACGATACGGGCTACAGAGGAGGTGAAAGTGGTGACAGACAGACAAATACTGGAAGCTGTTTTGACAGAGGTCAGAGGATTTGGGACGCGAATGGATAAATTCGAAAGTCGAATGGATAAATTCGAAAGCCAGATGGACCGAATGGAAGAGCGTCAGAAGTGTTTTGAAGAAGAGACCAGAAATAACTTTGCAGATATCAGACTGCATTTGGAGAACATAACGGATAGGAATATTTCTATCCTTGCAGAGAATCATCTGAATCTTATCAATAAGATGGATGTGTCGGCTACCTGGATGAACAGGATTATGATTAATGAGGTTAAGATGAATGCTCTGACAGATCAGGTTGCCAGACTTCAGGCGAAATCCAGTTAAGCTTCCAATGATGAAAATACGAACGGATAAAAAGGGAGAACCTTAATGGTTCTCCCTTTAAAAGGTTTATTTTATGCGATTTTCCGATAGAATTATTCTCCGAAGTATCTCTTAAGAAGACCAGCGAATGCTTTTCCATGTCTTGCTTCGTCTCTTGCCATTTCATGAACTGTATCATGGATAGCGTCAAGGTTAGCAGCTTTTGCACGTTTAGCAAGGTCTGTTTTACCAGCTGTAGCACCGTTCTCGGCTTCTACGCGCATCTGAAGGTTTTTCTTTGTGCTGTCTGTTACAACTTCACCTAATAATTCAGCGAATTTAGCAGCATGTTCTGCCTCTTCATAAGCTGCTTTTTCGTAGTATAAACCGATTTCCGGATATCCTTCTCTGTGAGCAACTCTTGCCATTGCAAGATACATACCAACTTCAGAGCACTCACCCTGGAAGTTTGCTCTTAAATCAGCCATGATGTCTTCGCTGGATCCCTGAGCAACACCTACAACGTGTTCAGCAGCCCATGACAATTCACTATCCTGCTTTACGAATTTATCAGCCGGTGCCTTACATACAGGACAGGCTTCCGGAGCTTTCTCACCTTCATAAACATAACCACATACACTACATACCCATTTTGTCATAATTAAAATCTCCTTTTCTTTTTAATGAATTTATTAGGGATGCCAGAAAATAAATTGATTATCTTAGCATCGTTTAGTTCTTATTGCTTTCCGCGTGTGCGGTAGAAAAAGTAATTTTTAATAATAGTAATTATTACTGTTTTCTATGATTTTAGATTACCATACTTGATTGAAAAAGTCAAGTTTAATTTTAGCTTTTTTGCAACTTTTTATCATTAGTTGTTATTCCCAATTTGGACAACAATGATGTAAGTAAAAACTACTTTGAATTATCGGAGTTGCCTTCTGCCTCTTTCAGGCAGTCCTCACACAGACCGAAGAATCTGGCACTGTAATCAGTAATCTTTCCTCCGAAGTTTTCACCTGCAAGCTCCATAATGTGATGGATCCCTTCGCTTTCCAGATCAATGATTCGTTCACATCTGGTACACATGAAGTGACAGTGTCTCTCGGTTCGCCCATCAAAGTGATCCGCTCCGGCGAAAGAGGAAAGTTTCTTGATCTCTCCCAGATCAGCCAGCAGAGATAAGTTGCGATATACCGTACCGAGGCTGATATTCGGATAGATGAGTTTCATATTCTCATATACCACATCGGCAGTAGGATGATCTTTTCTGGTTCTTAGAAACTCTTTAATCGATTCCCGCTGACGGCTGTATTTCAGTGTCGCCATGGTATTCCTCCCTTCACTGTTTACTCGCAAATGATTTATAATAACTGTTCAGTACAGTTGCAGTTATGATTTATTTAATAACAATAATCATTACTGATATTGACACTATACAATAGTGGATGGAAATTGTCAAGATATAAAAATATTATTTTATGGAATTGTTATAGTTTGGGCTCCTGATATAGAAATAGCCGACTGATTCTCCGAAGAAAATCAATCGGCTATGTGATAAATTTATTTATGATAAGTTTGTTTATACTATTTTCGTATCATGAAGAGATAACGTTAAAACAGCAGTAGAAACGCTTAACGATGTACGCTTTTCCTGGAGCAAATAATTACACCAAATGCTCCTCATTAATCAGGACGATACTGGCGTTTTCTTTTGCAATATCAAGCATACGCTGCGTAAAACCGCTTTTGCTGAACAGGCCGAAGATAACATCATACCCAGGATATGCTTTACGAATTTCAGCTGCACCATCAACTTTCTCTTTCAGTGAGAAATATACGGGAGCATCCACTGGTTTGACATGATACTTACACTCTCCGGCAAATATCCTCTTGTTTTGATTGTCTATTGCCATTACATCAATCTCTGTATCACCGTCATAATCATTCAACCAATAAGAACCGATACGGGACGGAACAAACGGAATTTCTCCTTGTTTGCATACACTTGCAAATATATCCTTACAGATGTCCTCATATGCAAATGCCACGAATTTTTCAATAAAGTCTTTTCGAATCTCATCCAAAACAATTTGCATATTGTCCAGTTCCAACTCACCTTTATAGGGGTAAACATACCGAAACCAGAAACGTATGAAATTGTCTGCGATAAAATACAAGCCTTTTCTGGATTTTTCCGGATTTTTCTTTGTTACCGGAGTTCTCTTTTCAATGAACCCCAAATCCGCAAGTGTCGATAAATACGGTGTTAATGCCTGCGTTTCCTGCCCTAGTGCACCAGCAATTTTGCCTAACTTGTGGTTTCCGTCTGCTATCGCTTTTATAATAGAAAAATAGTTCACTGCGGTCATGGATTCACTTTTCAGCAAGAAAAATGGTTCCTCATACAAAAAGCCACTTTTCGATAAAACAACATCCTTTAATTGATCGACCAAATCACGCCCATCTTCAAAAAACTCAAGATACTTTGGAACCCCACCTGTCACAGCGTATTGTTCTACTGCTTTATCAAAAGGCAGTGCAAGCGCATCATAAACATCTGTAAATGGCAATGGAGCCAATCGCATCTGCGCTGTTCTACGTCCATATAAAGGACTATCATACGACAGCGCATGTTTCTGCATCATACCAATGAGAGATCCAGACAAAATCAGCATCACATTGCTGTCCTTCAGAATCTCATCCCATGCATTCTGCAAAATAGATGGGAACGCTGGGTTAGTCTTCACAAGATACGGAAACTCGTCAATGACCAGCACTTTTTTCTTGTCAGGCTCATAATCAGCAATAACCTGAAACAAATCAAGCCAATCTGTAAATACAGCTTTCTGTAAAAGGCTGTTTTTCGTCATACGAGCAACAACGCCCGCTAAACGTTTCATGCTTTGAGATTCCAATTCTTCTGTTGCAAGGAAGTAGAAGGCTGTTTTCTTTTTCAAGAACTCTTTGATCAATGTTGTCTTTCCTACTCGACGTCGACCGTAAATAACAACGAAGCCGCCATCGCGCTCGTATTCTGCATTCAACTTTTCCAGCTCCATTTTCCGACCTATGAATTTCATATCTAATCCTCCTTATGATAAATTAGTTTATGATAAACTTGTTTATATTATACATTCATTTACCAGGAAGTCAAGGTCGTTCATGGAAATCTGTTTATAATCCAGCTATTTTACAGAGCCTCTAAGAAGCGCACAAAGTTATTCTAAGTCGCCACTGTCAAATCGCCTTGATTTTTCTGAGATATGCCACCGCATCTGTATGACCACGGAAGTAAATCTGCTGTCGCTCCATATCATCCCTCTGACGCACCAGATGCAGATACTGCGTAAAGGCTGTGTGTTCCTCAGCGGTCAATCAAAACCATCTTCGATATGGGGAATCACTGTCTTTTCTTCTGACAGTTCAAACCCTCTCTCTGATAAAAATTCCCGGATAATCGGGAGGACACCTGCTTCCAAAAGCTCTCTGCTTTCGCCTGTGACGATGAAGTAAGTAGACCTAGGGAACTTCCCCCTAAGTCCCTCTCAGAACTTATCCCGACTTTCTATTTATTCCGATAAAACATCTGAAATGCCGTATTTTAAAAGATACTAAAGTAAAAAGTCGGGATAATAACTACTTTAAGCCATAAAGTTTTTTCAGAAGATCTTCATCATCTTCCCAGTCAATATCATATTCATTGGAGAAGAGAGGATCAAAGTCTGATGTTGCCTTTTCGATAGCCTCTTTTTTCATCGTTGTATCAGCATTTGTATAAAACACCTTGCCGTATCCATTTTTGCATGTCCAAGCCATTCGGTCACCAATGGGAGTGGCATACCATTCCTATACAAATGCATCGCACGTGAATGTCTCCACATATGGGGATATAGATGCTCTGGCACATCTGTTGAAGTCTCCTGTGCTTTTTTTCCATAACGTGCAACAAATTTCTCTACGTTGTCAATTGACATTTGTGACCGTATTCCTTTACGTTCTATATAAAAAAGATATTCTTCTGGATTATCTTCTATATGGAATCTATGAAGGTAGGATTTCAGGTGTTTACACGTTTTTTCCATGATTGGAACATTTCTTGTTTTAGCACCCTTGCCTGTTATAACAACATAAGGATTTTTTCCATCCATACGGATATTGCAAAGCCGTAAGTCAAGTATCTCCTGTGCCCTTGCACCGGTATCATACATAAGTATCATAAAGAAAAGGTCTCTCTGCCCGTTTTTCTTATTCCGGTCAGGCTGCTCCAGGATAGCTTTCAAGGCTGACTCGCTGAAAAATTCTATTTCCCGCACACGAGTATCTTTCTTTTTAGGAATGACTTTCACATCCAGAAAAAGCGGCATGAGAATCTTATCCTTTTCTGCGGCATATCTGAGAAATGATTTAACTGCACACATCCGCTGGTTTCTGCTGTTTACACTGTAACCGCGGTCTGTTTCCTGCCACATAAGAAAACTCTCTACAGGTTCCCTTGAAATACATTTAAAGCTTATATCTGCTAATGGCGTGCCCTGCGATGCACTGATATAATCAATGAAAGGTTCAGGGTATCCCTGTAAGACTTAGCTGTATTCTGGCTTGCACCGCGCTGTTTTGGAAGATAGATAGTCAGAAAATCCCTAACGATGCGGTAAAATAAAAGAGAGTCATTCTTCATCTTCCACCTCCGGTATCAGGGCGTCCAGCTTTTCCCAGATATTGCTGGCACATATCAGCCACACCAGCAGACACGGGAATCAGCCGCTCCCTGTGAGACTTGTTTTTTCGGATATATAGGGTTTTGTCCTCATAGCAGAAATCAGAACGTTTCAGTTCCCTACCCTCATTCGGTCGGAGACCACAGAAATAAATTAACCTGTAGATAACAGGAATAATCAGATGGCGGCATGGGTTTGTTTTACAGTACGGTTCCTTATCGCTCTCGGCAAACACTCTACGCAATTCATCATCTGTAAAAATATATGGCATGGTCCTGCGAGTAATTGGAAAAATACTTATTAAAATCACTCAGGTAGTTCTCATAAGTTTTTCTCGAGAATCCAAGACTTTCTTTATAGGACAACATTTCCTGTATAACTTCAGGGAGATTGATCATACGCCACCTCCCAGTGAGTCGAAATCAAGAGTACAACAGCGCAAGCTTTGCAAATCTGTGGATATATACTGTTTTGTAGCTTTCGTCCCTTTATGCCCCAAAACCTGGGCAACGGTATCAACTGGAACCCCATTTGCAGCCATCCCAGTCCCAAGCCCACGCCTCATACCATGCATCTCCCTATAAAAGAGCATCTTCGATTAATATTTCGGGATAAGTTCCGTGAGAAGTTTGAGGTGAGAGTCCTTTTACTTACTCGACGAGATGTCGACTAATCAACTAATGGTAGCCTCCTACTCGATTTATTTTGTTTTAATTGCTTTCTGTGCCCTTAATTTTTCATTTGTCTTCTCTACATTCAGTTGTGTCAAAAGAAGAGCGACGAGAATATTAATCAGCATTGGGAGCCACAGGTACATAAAGTGAAGCATATTGATGCAAGACTGTGACTGAACTGCCAGTTTTCCGTTGAATCCACCGAAGTCAAGCAGCCAGCCTACAATTGCTGTTCCAAGTCCGCTGCCGATTTTCAGTCCCATGGATGTACATGAGAACATAGTTCCGTCGATTCGCTTTCCATACTGAAGGAATGTATGCTCGGAACATTCTGCAACTAACGCATTTAAGTTGCCCTGCCATGGAGCCATACCAATTGCACCGATTGCAGTACCAGCTAACATCAACGGTACATTGCCCATATAACCTGCAACAATGACGATTCCACGTCCTGCAGCGGCTACTAAATATCCTGAGAAGTTCAGTTTATAATACCCTTTGAATTTCGCAACCAAAGACGGAAGGAATGCAAGTCCTACAATCAGCGCCAGGTTGATTGCACCTGAGAAGGTTCCCAAAAGTTCTGCTTTTCCAAGTACATAAGTCATATAAAAAATTCCCATGTTAATGATTGCAGAATAAGTCTGGCGAAGGATATCTACTACAAGGATTACCAGATAATATTTATTATGAATCAGCATTTTAATAGATCCGATTAAGCTGTATTTTTCTTCAGCTTTTTCTGTGTTTCCATCTCTGAGTTCTTCCTCCGGAAGTTCCTTTACAGAAAATACTGTAATCGTATTGGAAATCAGTCCGATTATAGCGTAAATGATTGCGATGGTTCTCCATCCGGCAGCTCCGCCCCCCAGTTTTTGAACAAGATCTACTGTAATTGTCTGAATGATAAAGCTTGTTCCAAATGCAAACATGAAACGGATAGATCCCATCTGTACACGTTCTTTTCCATTCTTTGTGATTAGAGCGGTCAGTGTAGAGTAAGCAATATTGTTTGCTGTATAAAACCCTGCATTTAACAGTAAATATGTGATAAAGAACCAAATATACTGGGATGTTCTTCCAATGGTTGTCGGTACAGAAAATGCCGCAATCAGTGTGATCGCACATCCAAAATATGCACCGAGCATCCAGGGTCTTGCCTTACCCATTTTAGTATGTGTCTTATCAATCATTGAACCAAAGATAACATCTGAAATACCATCCAATACTTTTGATACAGCAATCAGTGAGCCGATGACACCTGCATTCAGCCCTACCGTATTGGTCAGATAAATCATAATGAATGATGACAGGAATGCGAATACCACATTACCGGCAATATCTCCAGAGCCATAGCCTACTTTATTATACCATTTTAAATATTTCTTTTCTTCCATCGTATTCTCTCCTTATCCCTCTAACATTTTTTCCTGACGGATGATTCCATTGGAAGTCCCGTATCATAATCTAACTGTCTTGGTTCATACTCTTCATTCTCTCTCTGTCTTGTATAGCCTTCGTTTTCCCAGTTTGGTATGAAATCTTTTCTCCATGGACGCATGCGCCACTGATAACCTCTGTACAAATCTCTGGTACTATTCATATGTTCAATCAGCCTGTCATGCATTTCATTTCTGATTTCTGTATAAGTTTCATCATCAATCAGGTTGTTCATCTCATACGGGTCTTTTTCCAAATCATAGAATTCATCACTGTCTAACAGATGAATAACCAGTTTATACCGTTTGGACATGACTGCCCTCATAATCTGCAGACCGCCGAATCCATCGTGGTCAAGCTCATATCTGGTAAATTCTGTGTATACCACATCGTTGATTTCCTTTGATGGCTCATAGATCTGCGGCAGCATACTCTTTCCTTCCAGTAATTTCGGAATCGGAAGTCCAAAGTAATCCATGATTGTCGGTGCAATATCAATGTGGGATGCCATCGCATCTTCCACGCAGCCCTTTGCGCCGCCTTTGATAATCAGAGGGATATTTGCCACTTCCCTGTACGCGGCTGCATTTTTGGAAAATAATCTGTGCGCTCCGAGCATATCTCCATGGTCAGATGTGAAGATAACCATCGCATCCGGTGCGACTTCTTTGATTTTATCCAATACTCTTCCGATTTCATAATCTGCAAAGGAATTACATCCAAGGAATAAGGATAATCCATCGGATGGCTTATTGATTTCGTCCTCCGCTGCATGTAAGTTCTTTCCAGACCACAGTCTCTGCATGAATGGTTTCTTAGAAAGGTCATCCTGAAAATTCGGACAACTGTCGAACCTGAACCCATCATACATATGATTAAATGGTGCCGGACAAAGAGACGGACCGTGAGGTTCATCATAAGATACACTTAAGAAGAAATCTTCATCCTTATGTTCTTCCAGATATTTAATTGCACGATCCGAGCAGCGGTGTGCATAGGTAAATTCTTCCGAAAAACTTTCTTTGTAAGCCTCCTTTGGATCTCTGGATTTCACCTTATCTTCATCACTTAGTTCATTCAGGTAAGTTTTCATATCATACCAGTAATCTGAATCCCAGCCATCCGGGCAGCGTCCGTTTCCAAAGTAATCTGAGCCATCCAGATGCCATTTCCCTATATAACCGCATGCAATGCCGTTATCACTCAGTCTTTGTCCTACCGTCTTTACATTGTCCCCCATTGCAATGCTGTTTGTTACCATGCCATTCGTGTGCGGAAATGTACCAGTGAAGATTGCACTTCTTGCCGGTCCACAGACCGGCTGGCAGGTATACGCATTCTCATAACGGATTCCTTCTTCAGCCAGACGGTCCAGATTCGGGGTTTTCATCTTTGGATTGCCGTAGCATCCGACCATGTCTTTTCTGGTCGTATCTGTCATCAGAAATATCAATTGTTTTCTCATGTTACATCCTCCTTCAATCTTATGCACTATGGTTTATTCTGCTCATCTCTTCATTTTAGTATAGTGGTTTTAAATCTTTATTCCATACCTTTTTATGTGTTTTGCATGGACAGTTCTGCTTTTTCGTGTTATATTTACCTTAAAAAGAAAAAGTCTGGCTAAAGGGAAGAGGGTGTTTTTATGATTAATGTATCCGGGCACTTAAGAAATGAAAGACGTGTAACCGGGTTTGCTGATGACTCTGTTTCATTATCCGTCAACTGCTGCGGCATGCAGGTTTTTAAAACAAAAGATTATTCTCAGAACCGTTTTGCCGGCCGCGTTGATTATCAGCTTATTTATGTCTACAAAGGTGCCGGTCACTATTGGCTGAATAATGAACGAAAAGTATTAGGCGCCGGAAATATCCTTCTTTTCCGTCCGAAAGAGCCTCAGATCTATTCCTATTATGCAAATGAGCACCCTGAAATCTATTGGATTCATTTCACCGGGAATAACTGTAAAAATATAATAGAGAAGTACAATCTACATAACTGTTATATCGGGGAGCATACTATGTTAAAGACTCTTTTTCAGGAAACGATTATTGAGCTACAATTGAAAAAACCATTTTTTGAGGATGTTGTTCTATGTAATTTTTTGCAAATACTTGCCGTCATCGCGCGTTACCATCAACAGATTCTCTCTCCGTTAGGAAATGACTTCTCTATTGACCGGCTGATCATGCAGCTTAATCAACGGTATAAAGATAACTGGAATGTTGCATCAATGGCAGAATATTGCAAGTTAAGTGTCGGGTATTTTTCCCACATATTCAAGAAACGTATTGGGGTTGCACCGATGCGTTATCTAAATGAACTTCGGGTAGAAAAAGCAAAGGAGCTAATTGCAACAAATGCGATGAAACTGTCAGATATTGCATCCATGGTGGGTTTCTCCGATCCGCTTTATTTTAGCCGGGTATTCAAAAAGACTGCCGGAATTCCTCCTAAAGAATTCCAGCAGTCTCTGCTTACATCTAATACTCCAAAGTGGTGGCCTGATAAATAATGGATTTATTTCCCCTTAGCGGACAGGAAACCGTGATGCCCGCTGTCGGCTGTGGGGTATCATCCTCCAAGGAATGATACTGCCACTTTCATAACTCCTGCCGCCACCATAACCCAGATAGGGTTCATTTTCACTTTCTGAAGTAATACGACACAGATGGCAAATATCACTACAAGGCTCCATTTCGTTCCTGCCAATGCAATTGATGCGGAACTTCCCCAAAATGCTGTAATCAAAATGGAAATTCCGGCAGATGCAATCATCGCAACAACAGCAGGCCTCAGAGAATTCAGGACTCCCTGTAGCATATCCATCTCTCTATATTTCAGATATAACTTTGCAATCACCGTAACAATGATGCAAGATGGCAAAATGCATCCAAGAGTCGCAATCAAAGCTCCCGGAATCCCGGCAATCTTAATTCCAACGAAAGTTGCTGAATTGACTGCAATCGGACCTGGTGTCATCTGGGAAATGGTGATAAGATCTGTAAATTCAGACATGCTGAGCCAACCATGTGCTGTAACCACCTGCCCCTGAATCAAGGGCATTGCCGCATATCCACCGCCAAAACTGAATAAACCAATCTGTAAAAAACTCAAAAACAATTGCAGATAAATCATTTATTTTTCCTCCTCTTTGCAATACATGTCCGGATTACTCCGATTAGTCCGCAAACGATAACAACATAGACTACATTTACTTCAAAGATACAGGAGGCAATAAATGCACCAACCATGATCACTGTGGATATGCCATTCTTATCCTGAACGATATCGGCTCCCATTTCATAAGTCACAGATGCGATAACCGCGCCAACGCCAGCCTGCATACCTTCCAACATCTGGCTCACAAAATAATTGCTGCGGAAAGCATTGTAACAAACCGAAATCACAGATATAATCAAAAACGGTGGAATAATTGTTCCAATGATTGCCACCAGTACTCCAGGCATTCCGGCAAGCTTATACCCAACTACAATTGCGCCATTTACTGCGATTGGTCCCGGCGATGACTGCGCGATTGCAACCAAATCCAACATCTCATTCTCTTCAATCCAGTGATAATCATCCACAAATTTTTTTTTCATCAATGTAACAATCACATATCCGCCGCCAAATGTAAAGGCACTTAAATATAAAGTTGATATGAATAGCTTCCATAATACGTTCTTTTTATTTTCCATGATTTTTCCTCCTTCGCATACCAGTATATCCGCTCTTGACACATATGTAAAATATTATTATTCTATGAAATAGATAACTGTTTTATTATGGATTGGAAGAAGGGATATTATGACGCTCAGATATATGAAAATATTCGTCTCTGTATATGAACACAACAGTATTACAAAGGCTGCTGATGTTCTGCATCTCGCTCAGCCGTCCGTCAGCCTTGCCATAAAAGAGATGGAGGAATATTATGGGACCCGTTTCTTTGAGCGGATTGGGCGGCACATCAGTCCGACCGGAGCGGGGAATGAACTTTACAGATATGCACTGCATATTATAGAGTTGTTTGATGAAATGGAACAGAAAATTAAAGATTGGGATCATTGCGGAACACTCCGTATCGGTGCAAGCATTACGATTGGCACTCATATTCTCCCGCTAATGCTTAAACAATATCAGGAAATTTATCCAATGCTAAAAATTACTGTTATTATCAAACAGTCTGCTGCTATTGAACAACTTGTTTTAGAGAATAAGATTGACATTGCTTTGATTGAAAACCAGCCCGAATACGCTGATATCATGGCAATTCCATTTATGACAGACCATTTATGTGCGATTGTTCCTGTTACGCATCCATTGGCTGATAAAAAATGGGTTACTTTGGAAGAAGTGTCAGCGTATCCTTTTCTCATGCGGGAAAAAGGAAGTGCGGGACGGGAAATCCTGGATGCCGGTTTTGAACTGAAAAATATAACAGTTCATCCTGTCTGGGAGAGCACAAGTACACAGGCTATTGTAAAAGCGGTGTCTGTCGGTCTTGGCGTTGCCGTACTTCCTTACCTTTTAGTAAAAAAAGATATGGAAGAGAATCATGTATGTCTGTTACCATTCAAAAAACCGCTAAAAAGAAATCTGAATGTGATTTATTATAAGCGGAAATATTTTACAGAACAAATGAAGTCCTTTATTGACTTATGCCGAAAATATGGAAAAGATTATGAATCTGCGGAAGTATGATTGTGCTGCATAATCTTACCGGGGATACCGAGAAGGGCGCAGCATCCTTTGTTGTAAAACTGTTATATATAAACGATGTAAATGTATGGCATGACGTATAATTGATAATGATAAGTCGGGTTTTGAATAGACAGATAATTTTGCGTATGTTACAGTATATGAAAATACCGCGATTTTGGTTTCGGGATGAATACACTCAGTGAAAACTGACATGATTCTATAAAATAAGACAAAGAATAAAAGCGATAGCCGAAACTGCAGGAGGGTGATAACCATGGACATTCGTATGGTAATCATGGATGATAAGTTGCTTGTGAACAAGCTGGAGGGGACAATGAATTGAGAAAAATCAGGCATCACGCTGGTTTTTACCATGTACAATATCCTTCAGGACACTGTCATAGAGATACGAATGCCGAGGACACAGTGAAGAGGAAAACTGTACTGGAACTGAAAAAAGAAAATGTGCTATGATTTTACATACGGAACAATCATAGATACAAGGAAAGAACGATCATAGATACCTTCGGTGGTGTGTTGCCTTTTATCCACCGGGGGTAAACAAACAGAGTAATTATAGATAAAGGAGAGGTAAAATGCCAGCAATAAGTGTTTTAATGAAACCATCTTCCAGCATGTGCAACATGTCCTGCAACTATTGTTTCTACTGTGATGAAGCACAGAAACGTACACAAGAATCTTTCGGGTACATGAGTGAGCAAACGCTGAAAAACATAATACGGAAAACGATGCTGCGGGCAGAGGGCATGATAAGCTACATTTATCAGGGCGGTGAGCCAACCCTGCGCGGAGTTGGTTTCTTCAAAAAAGCAATTGAATTTCAGAACCAGTACAACAGGAATCATGTACAGGTACAGAATGCGCTTCAGACCAATGGTTATGCAATTACAGAAGAATGGTGCCAGTTTTTCAAAGACAATCATTTCCTGATTGGCCTGTCGGTGGACGGAACGGAAGAAATCCATAACTCTATGCGGCACACACATTCCGGGAGCGGCACCTTTGCCCGTGTCAATCAGACGGCAATGCTGATGGATGAGTATGGGGTGGATTATAATATCCTAACCGTTGTCACGCCAAAAATCGCGGAGAATATTCGGGAAATATATGGCACTTATCAAAGGCGAGGATGGTATTATCAACAATATATTGCCTGTCTGGATCCCTTTGGGGAGGAACATGGGAAAACCCCGTATTCCCTTTCACCAGAGGTATATGGACAGTTTCTGACAGATTTATTCCGGCTGTGGTACAAGGATTTGAGGCGTGGAAAGCAGCCTTTTATCCGGCAGTTTGAAAATTATGTCGGTCTTGCGGCAGGTTACATGGCGGAATCCTGTGAACAGAGAGGAGTCTGTGGAATCCAGAATGTGGTAGAGGCAGACGGAAGTGTGTATCCATGCGATTTTTATATGATGGATGAGTACCGTCTGGGGAATTTTAACACTGACCGCCTGGACGACATTAACCAGAGAAGGAGCGAGATTCAGTTCATCGAGCAATCCTGGAAATTGGATGAAGAGTGCCGCCTCTGTAAGTATTTCCGACTCTGCCGGGGAGGCTGCCAGCGCAATCGGGATTTTCAGCCTGATACCGGACTTTATAAAAACTATTTCTGTGAAGGATACAGGATGTTTTTCGGGCAGTGCTATGAGCAGATCATGGAAATCGGGAAAAGCCTGTCCAAAAGCTGAGAAACTGTTGCCTGCCAGTCCATGGGTGATGGAAACTGAATATGCCAAAATCCAGAGACATACAAGCCAAAATTCCATTGCCGCAGGCAATCTGGAATGAATTTTGGCTACGTTACTGTGAACGGAGTGAACAGTAACCAGTAACGATGTGGGTTTACAAACCCACCAAAATGTGCTATATTTTCCCTATAACAGGAAATAACTATTTCCTATAGCTAACAGCGTTCCACGATCACAGAGCGGAGTGCTGTTACGAAATAACACAAACTCATTGAAGAAGAGAGTAAATCCGCAGACCGTATTACAGAGAAATCCCAATGGATCACATATCACAGATCCAAAGGCTGAGAGGGATATGCAAGGAGCAGGTTGAAGATGGCTTCCGAGAGGCACTGCTGAGAGCCAACAGCTTTAGGCAGCGACAGGCACGCCTGTTACAGCGTAGAGGTATCATAATGTACCTCCCAAGGTTTCCCCGCGCGAGCCCGGAAACGAACAGAAGTGGTAACACGGGTAATACTCGTCTTCTCAGATAGTCTGAGGAGACGTTTTTTATATTATAGGAAATTACTCTGTAATGTTCCTATAATATAAAAAAGCCCTCCGGGCAGGATCGCACTGCGACGGAGAGGAATTATTTCCCCCAACACCAGTTCCTTCCTACCATGAAGAATTTATGTTTTTCTTCCATAAATAAGGAGCAGTTGTTACCATTTCAAAAATCAGCCTGGGAAATTATTTCTCTTTCTATGCATTTGCAGGGATCGTGTAAATCTTAGTGCCTGGAAATCTGCGTTATGAACAAAAATCTCACTGTCTGAGCGAAGCGAGTTTGAGATTTTTGAGAATGCTTTTAGCAGATTTTCAGACACTTAGAGTTACTAGATCCCGAAACCGCATAGAAAGAGAAATAATTTCCCGGGCGTCCACATTCAAAAAAGGAGACAACAAACCCATGGAAAAACAGAAATACTACATCACCACCGCCATCGCCTACACATCCGGCAAACCCCATATCGGCAACACCTACGAAGTCGTCCTTGCCGATGCCATCGCCCGCTACAAACGTCAGCAGGGCTATGACGTATTCTTTCAGACAGGAACCGACGAACATGGTCAGAAAATCGAATTAAAAGCCGAAGAAGCCGGAATCACTCCAAAAGAATTCGTAGACAACGTATCCGGTGAGATCAAAAGAATCTGGGATCTGATGAACACATCCTACGACAAATTCATCCGTACCACAGATGAAGACCACGAAAAACAGGTCAAAAAAATCTTCAAAAAAATGTACGCAAAAGGCGACATCTACAAAGGACACTATGAAGGAATGTATTGTACACCATGCGAATCTTTCTTTACAGAATCCCAGCTTGTAGACGGCAAATGTCCGGACTGCGGACGCCCATGTGTACCTGCAAAAGAAGAAGCATATTTCTTCAAAATGAGCAAATATGCCGACAAACTTATCGACTACATCAATACACATCCGGACTTCATCCAGCCGGAATCCCGTAAAAATGAGATGATGAACAACTTCCTTCTCCCGGGACTTCAGGATCTCTGTGTATCCAGAACTTCCTTCAAATGGGGAATCCCGGTAGACTTTGATCCGAAACACGTAGTATATGTATGGCTTGATGCCCTTACAAACTATATTACAGGAATCGGCTACGACTGCGATGGCGAAAGCACAGACCAGTTCAACAAGCTCTGGCCTGCAGACCTGCATCTGATCGGTAAAGACATCATCCGTTTCCATACAATTTACTGGCCGATTTTCCTGATGTCACTGGATCTGCCACTTCCGAAACAGGTATTCGGACATCCATGGCTTCTTCAGGGTGATGGTAAGATGAGTAAATCCAAAGGAAATGTAATCTATGCAGATGAACTGGTAGACTTCTTCGGTGTAGATGCAGTCCGCTACTTCGTACTTCATGAAATGCCATTCGAGAATGATGGTGTGATCACATGGGAACTGATGGTAGAGCGTCTCAATTCTGAACTCGCTAACACCCTTGGAAACCTTGTAAACCGTACCATTTCCATGTCAAACAAATATTTTGGCGGTGTGGTAGAAAACAAAGGCGTTACAGAACCTGTAGATGATGATCTGAAGAACTTCATTCTCTCCGTACCTGCCAAAGTAAACGAAAAAATGGATAAACTCCGCGTGGCAGATGCAATGACAGAAGTATTCACAATCTTCAAACGCTGCAACAAATACATCGACGAAACAATGCCATGGGCTCTTGCTAAGGATGAAGAGAAAAAAGACCGTCTTGCAACAGTTCTCTACAATCTGGTTGAGGGAATCTGCATTGGTGCGGTTCTGCTGAAATCCTTTATGCCGGAAACAACAGAGAGAATCCTTGCCCAGTTAAATGCACAGGACAGAGAACTGGAAGACCTTAAGACCTTTGGCCTCTATCCGTCAGGAAATAAAGTAACTGAAAAACCGGAGATCCTTTTCGCCCGTCTTGACCTGAAAGAAGTACTTGCAAAGGTGGCAGAGCTTCATCCGCCGAAAGCAGAAGAACCTGCAAAAGAAGAAAAAGAAGACGTAATTGATATCGAAGCAAAACCGGAGATCACATTTGAAGATTTCGGCAAGCTTCAGTTCCAGGTTGGTAAGATCATCAAATGTGAAGAAGTAAAGAAATCAAAGAAACTGCTCTGCTCACAGGTACAGATCGGCAGCCAGGTGCGCCAGATCGTATCCGGAATCAAAGCACACTACAGTGCAGAAGAAATGGTAGGTAAGAGGGTTATGGTAGTCACAAACCTGAAACCAGCCAAACTTGCCGGTGTACTCAGTGAAGGAATGATCCTCTGCGCAGAAGATGCAGACGGAAACCTTTCCCTGATGGTACCGGAAAAGGAAATGCCTGCAGGTGCAGAAATCTGCTGATCTTTGTATTACTGAGAACAAAGCGAATGGTAGCGAAAATGTGTGAAAACTTACGAATATTATCTTGACAAATACACTCTCAAAAGCTATATTAATATTTAGATAAAGGGGAGTGACTGACTCATGAGTATTCATGGTGTCGTCAATTTCGGTGGGTAAAGACTCCAACCGTATCGTGATGAACAGGCGAGGCTTTTATTGTATGTTCCCGTACAATAAGAGCCTCGCTTTTTGTAAAAACTTAAACAGGGGGATTTTGATCATGTCACAGGGTTTTAATCATTTTGATGAGAACGGAAACGCAGTTATGGTAGACGTTTCCGGGAAAAATATCACTTACAGAACAGCAGTTGCCACAGGTGAGATTCATGTAGGAGAAGCAATCATGGAGGCTGTGAAAGAGGGTTCCGTGAAAAAGGGAGATGTGCTTGGAGTAGCACGTGTAGCGGGGATTATGGGAGTGAAAAGGACTTCTGAGTTGATTCCCATGTGCCATCCGCTTCCGATCCAGAAATGTTCCGTAGACTATGAACTGGATGAGATAAACGGAATTATCCGCGCTTTCTGTACAGTGAAAACAGAGGGCAAGACCGGTGTGGAAATGGAGGCGCTGACAGGGGTTCAGGTGACACTTCTGACGATCTACGATATGTGTAAGGCAATTGACAAGCATATGGTAATGTCCAATATTCATCTGGTTGAAAAGACGGGTGGTAAGAGTGGAGATTTCCATTTTTGATATCCACGAATTGCTTTGCGATTTGCAAAATATTTGTTGGGTAAAATAAAAGAAATGTGTATAATGGAAATACAGAATGGCAGATGACGAAAAAATTTTTTATCTGCCCGACAGGGAGGTTTTTATAAAATGAAAAGAGTAGCGATCATTACATCCAGTGATACGGGATATCGCGGAGAACGTGAGGATTTAAGCGGACCGGCGATCCGAGAGATTGTTGAGAAGAATGGATATGAGGTTGTGGCTGAAGATGTTCTGCCGGATGACAGAAAGATGCTGTCAGAGAGAATGGCGGAAATCGCAGACAGCGGCACAGCGGAACTGATCCTGACAACAGGCGGAACCGGTTTTTCACCCAGAGATATTACACCGGAGGCAACGGAGGATATTATTGACAGACGTGTACCGGGGATTCCGGAGGCAATGCGTGCGTACAGCATGACCATCACGAAACGCGCCATGCTCAGCCGTTCTACGGCAGGTATCCGCAAAAAAACACTGATCATTAACCTGCCGGGAAGTCCGAAAGCTGTAAAAGAGAGCCTGGAGTATATTATTGATGCGCTTGAACATGGCATTGAGATCATGACAGGGGAAGCAAGGAACTGCGCAAGATAACTGATGGCGATAACAGGGATAAGAAAGCAGAGCAGCGTCAGAATGTACTGACGAAAAGAGAAATCGGTGAGCCAAAGCAGAGAAGATAAGCTGACAGCAATAAACGGAAGAGCAGGTACGAAAACAGTATCTGAAACTAAAACAGGAAGGTGAAAGGGATAATCTTATGGGAAAAGTAATTGCGGTTTGTACAAGTGAAAGAAAAGGAATACAGAAGACAAGTGTTCCGGAGATTAAAGTAATTGAGGACTGGGGAATCGAGGGTGATGCCCATGCCGGAAAATGGCACCGTCAGGTAAGTCTGCTCTCTTCTGACAAGATTGAAGATTTTCGCGCCAGAGGTGCAGAGGTGGAAGACGGGGCATTCGGAGAGAACCTGGTGGTTCAGGGAATCGACTTTGCCACACTTCCGATCGGCACGAAATTCCAGTGCAATGATGTAGTCCTGGAGCTGACACAGATTGGAAAAGAATGCCACAGCGGATGTGCGATCTTTAAGAAAATGGGAGAGTGCATTATGCCGAAACAGGGAGTTTTTACGAAGGTTCTCCACGGAGGTGTGATCCACCCGGGGGATGAGCTGGTAATTTTGTAACAGATTTTTTAATCGGACTATAGCAATTCCATAAATTACTGCAAACAATCCAGTCCATCATAGCGTGAAGTCCTGCTGAACTGTCTTGATTGCATTATTTTATGGGATTGCTATAAGATTACATGAGGAGATTGGAAAAAATGATTATTGATACACATGCGCACTATGATGACGAGGCCTTTGACACAGACAGGGAAGCGCTTCTTATGTCTATGTACGATGGAGGGATTGAGAAGATTGTGAATGTCTGTGCATCTGTAGGCGGTTTTCAGGATACTGTGGATCTGATGGAGAAATATCCTTTTGTATATGGAGCAGTGGGAATCCATCCGGATGATGCAGATAAGATGACACAGGAGACTCTGGATGAGATTCGCAGATTATCCCATATGGACAAGATGGTGGCAATCGGTGAGATCGGGCTGGACTATTACTGGCATAAGGAAGAAGAGGAACATCAGATCCAGAAGAAAATGTTTCGCGCTCAGCTTGACATTGCCAGAGAAGAGAAGCTTCCGTTTATGATCCACAGCAGAGAAGCTGCCGAGGATACTCTGAATATCGTCAGAGAATATATGCAGGGTGGTATGTATGGCGGTATCATTCATTGTTTTTCATACAGCAGGGAGATTGCGGCAGAATATCTGAAAATGGGACTGTATCTGGGAATCGGCGGAGTTGTCACTTTTAAGAACGCAAAGAAACTGAAAGAGACGGTTCAGTATGCACCCCTGTCTCAGCTTGTTCTGGAAACAGACTGTCCCTATATGTCTCCAGAGCCAAACAGAGGTAAGAGAAATTCGTCATTAAATCTGCCTTATGTAGCACAGGCAATCGCAGAACTGAAGGGAATTACAGCAGAAGAGGTCATTGATGTGACCAGACAGAATGCAGAGAAACTGCTGGGCATTCATCAATAACCGCTGTCATATTCGTTTGAAGAATCATCGGAACTTTCATCCGAAGAGCTGTCAGAACTGTCGGAAGAGTCTTCGGTTCCGTCTGATGTGTCTGCCTGATATTCCCAGGAGTGGATGGATTCTGTATCTTCCACTACATTTCCGGTAGTTTTGTCGATCATGTTGCCCTCCCAGTCAAACTTGACGTTCAGCAGGTTTGTATTTGTGGAAGGCTTCACATTCATGGACATGATTTCCTTAAATTTAGCTTTCAGGTTATCGAGAGTAAACTCATCACCGATCACATTTCTTACACTGTGGGAAGAAGCAAGTTCTTCTGTATAATCATCCAGCATATATGGTCCGTATTCTCCGCTATCGTGATTATAATGCATGACCATAGGTTTCACTTCCGGAGAAAGGATCTGGATGGTTGATTTGCCGTTCAGAGTTGATTTCTGTATGGTAAAACTTGCCATTCCTTCCAGAAGTTCCGGGAGTTCCTGCTGGGTGGAAACGAAGTTTCCGAGGGAGTAGAATATGGTGGTATTGTGTCCCTGGTCATCAGAAAGCTGTCCGTAAGGCTGAAGCACATGCGGATGACCGCCAATGATCACATCAACACCCTGCTGCATCAGAAAAGCGGCCCATTGTTTCTCGTATTCATTTGGCATGGTTTCATCTTCTGTTCCCCAGTGAGCCACAAAGATGATGCAGTCGCTGATTTCTTTGGCTTTCTGGATCATTGTGGTGATCTTATCCTTATCAAAGATATCGATCATGTACTCATATCCTTCGCCTGCACCGGAATTATTGGTGCCGTATGTATAGTCAAGAAAAGCAATCTTAATACCATTCACTTCTTTTACTTTGACAGTGTCTGCATCTTCCTGGGTGGAGTGAATGCCAAGTACAGGAATATCCGGATAATTGGTGCTCCAGAAATCCAGAGTACTTTTCAGATAGTCATATCCATAATCATCGGCGTGATTTGTGGCAGATTCCACTACATCAAACCCTGCTTTGATAATGGCATCTCCCACTTCCTGGGGAGTGGCAAAAGAAGGATAAGTGCTGACAGCATCGTGGCTTGGAGCAAAAACCGTTTCCTGGTCGATCATGGCTACGTCTGCAGCCTGGATCTGGTCCAGAACATGAGTGTAGATATGGTCATAATTCCATATGCCGGAGTCATTTTCGCCGGATTCATACAGCTTGCTGTGATAAAGATTATCTCCAACAGCAATTACACTTGCAGTGGAGATGACAGGTGTTTCAGCTTTGATCTTATCCTGCTGTTCCTTGAGAGCCGCTGCTTCTGCTGCTTCTTTCTGCGGTTTACGGATCAGGGTGTAATCCATCTGATGCATCACCAGAACGAGCAGAACCAGAACAATAACAGAACACAGAAGACTGATCCGGGAGTTGATTCTCTCCCGTAAATTAAGTGGCATATTATTTTTTTTCATAGAAAATTCCCTTTAACTAAAATAGTTCTTAACAGTGAGAATGCTGAACAGTTACAGCAATCTGCAGCCTGTATTGCTGTCCTCAGTACCGTATCTCAAATTCATTGCAGACTGCATACGGAAATGAGACAGGAGCGTGTGAACTGTAATCTATCTGTTCATTATAACAAATTTCATGGTTCAAAGAAAGAATTAAGAGAGAAATTCTTTGAAAACCTGCCAGAAATGCTTTGTGAGACAAAGTATTTTAGTGTATAATAGGTAGCAATATAACCATAATGTACAAACATGCTACAGCAATGCTATATGGAATTGCTTAAGCAAAAAGAGGGAGGTAACCGGATGAACCATTATGAGGCAATTAATGATGTACTGGTCAATTTATTTAATGAGATTCTGGACCTGGAAGAACGGGCATTGATTACGGGAGAATATAAGAATATTTCCGTCAATGATATGCACATTATTAATGCAGTAGGTATCCGGGAACAGAAGAATATGTCAACAGTAGCCAGAGAACTGAATGTGACTGTGGGTACATTGACGATCGCTGTGAATAATCTTGTAAAGAAGGGATATATCCAGCGTATGAGAAGTCAGGAGGACCGAAGGGTTGTGCTGATCTCCCTGACAGAACAGGGGAAGAAAGCTTATTACCATCATAAAGATTTCCATGAGAAGATGATACTGGCTGTACTTAAAGGCCTAAATGTGGAGGAGACAGAGGCATTGACGAAAGCTCTGACCAAGCTGCAGGCATTTTTCAGATCATATCAGTAGAAGGAGTAAAAATGGAATATACTGAGAAGGATTTAGTAAAGATCGCAAAAAGGGAAAATAATACGAAGAGAAACTATCTGGTAGTGGATCCGCTTCAGGGAAAGCATATTCCGGTAGTGCCATCAAAGGCACTGGATTTATTTGCTGCTCTGGCAGATACTTTCAGGGAGAAATACAAAGATGAAAAACTTTTGCTGGTGGGCTTTGCGGAGACAGCAACTGCCATAGGTGCTCAGGCAGCGATTACTGTGGGGGCAGATTATATTCAGACCACCAGAGAAGTTATTCCCGGCGTGAATTATCTGTTTTTTTCCGAGGAACACAGCCATGCCACAGAGCAGAAGCTGGTAAAAGATGATATTGACAGAGCAGTGGCGGAGACGGATCGGATCATATTTATCGAGGATGAAGTAACTACCGGAAAAACAATTCGGAATATCATCAGTATTCTTGACAGGGAATATGACGGAAAATTTAAATATTCAGTAGCATCTCTGTTAAACGGAATGAGCGAGGAGAATCTGGAACGTTATAAGAGACAGGGGATTTCTCTGTATTATCTGGTAAAAACGGATCACAGTACTTACGGAGACAGAGCAGAAACATTTAAGGGAGACGGATTTTATTATAAATGTCCGGATAAGGCCGCAGAGTATACAACGATTTATGTTAAAGACCGGATGGATGCCCGCAGACTGATTGATTCCGGGAAATATGAAGAAGCATGTGAGAATCTGTGGAGAGAAATCCGGGAGAAAACCGGAAACATGGCTGATAATATATCTGGCAAAAGAATACTGGTGATCGGCACTGAGGAGTTTATGTTCCCTGCACTTTATATCGGAAGAAAGATGGAAAAAGAGGGAGCCGAAGTAAGGTGCCATTCGACTACAAGAAGTCCCATTGCTGTGAGTCTGGAAAAAGAGTATCCCCTTCACAGCAGATATGAACTGAAAAGTTTATATGATCCGGACAGGAGAACGTTTATTTACGATATAGGAAAATATGACAAGGTATTGATTGTCACAGATTCCCCGGAAATAAAGGAGAGTCAGGAAACGCTGATAAATGCTGTCCGGATGCAGAACAAGGATATTACAGTTGTAAGGTGGTGCTGATTTGAGAAGTTCCTATTCAGAAGAAGATGTGATTTTATTATTGAAGGATATTACCGGGCTGGTAGAACCTCAGCCTGCCAAAGTGCGGGAGAAACTGATTCAGTCCGGAAAACATTACAGCGAGATGCTGCCTGTTGAATATGTTCCTACAGATCAGTATATGCAGGTATATCATAATGCGCTGAAACATTATGCGAAGCCGGTTGCCAATGCAGTAGGAATGCTGGCAGATAAGATCATAGAGAATAAGGGAAAGAAAATTGTCCTGGTATCTCTTGCCAGAGCGGGAATCCCAATTGGTATCCTTGTGAAGCGATACATCAAATTCAAATATGGTATAAATGTGCCTCATTATTCCATTTCAATTATCAGAGGAAGAGGGATTGACGATAATGCCATGAAGTATCTGCTTGAAAAGTATAGACCGCAGCAGATTTTATTTGTGGACGGATGGATTGGCAAGGGTGCGATCCTGAATGAATTGAAGAAAGATATCTCTGCATATGAAGGGGTTTCTGCTGACATAGCGGTAGTGGCAGATCCGGCAAATGTTACGGAGCTTTGCGGAACACATGAAGATATCCTGATCCCAAGTTCCTGCCTGAACAGTACAGTATCCGGCCTTATCAGCCGTACTTTTCTGAGAGATGACATAATAGGCAGAGATGATTTCCATGGGGCAGTCTATTACGGAGAACTGACAGATTCTGATCTGTCATATGACTTTATTGAAACCATTGAAAAGGAATTTAATATGGAGAATACACCTGATCTGGAAAAAAGAGTGGAAAGTCAGGGTATTGATGAGGTAATAAATATAGGAAAGAATTTCGGTATTGACGATATTAATCTGATCAAACCGGGGATCGGAGAGACAACAAGAGTATTACTGAGGAGAATTCCCTGGAAGGTGCTGATCGATGAGCGATATAAGGGAAATCCTCAGTTGGAGCATATTGTCAGACTTGCCGAAGAGAAACATACACCTGTAGAATACTATTCACTTACACATTATAAATGCTGTGGAATCATTAAGAAGCTTGCGGATGCGTGAGAAGGGTAATATTTATTCTGTTATTCCGAAAACTTCTGAAAGATAAACTGTTTTCTTAGCCCAGTTCAGATGGGTTTTATATTCATTCATTCTTTCTCTGGTTTTGCTTCCTGCAACAAGGGAAGCAGAATCAGCATTCCAGTTTAAAATCGCCCGTGCGTCAAGGTAGTCATTTCGTGAAACCTGATAAGCTCTGTTTACTACAGGGATCTGTGAAGGGTGGATAACGGTTTTTCCGATGAAACCGCAAAGTCTGTCCTCCCGGATTTCCTGAATCATTCCTTCTTTCCAGCTGTCACCGGCATAATATTCCCATACAGGACCGGAAATCACATAATCCATACCATATACAGTGATAATATCTGAGAAAATATCTGAAACAGGTCTGATGCTGTGAATAGATTCATTGGCATGTCTGCGAAACCCAAACATATGGCACAGATCATTTCCGCCAACACGTATATTCAATATAAGATCTTCAATTCTGGCTAAAGAATCCCTTAACAAATAGAGAATATCAATTCTGTTTCGCAAATCTATAATGGAGGGACTTTCGTAAATAGGCATCATGTAAAGCTTTTTTGCGACAAGTTCATTGACGAGGATCATCTGCTCAATATAACTTTGTGCGTTATCCGGGCTGAATTTAGGGACGATGAAACCGGTAACAATCTTAATGGATTGCCCAAGAGCTTTTGTTAATCTCTGAATCTGCTGTGGATTCCGAACCCGGATAAATATTTTGGGCAGATAGAATGGCTTTTGTTCATGCTGTATGAATATCTGGCTGAGAGAAGAAATCAGTATCTGCTCGGCTTCTTCAACATGATCGTCGTTTATGGTATCTTCAAGACAGAGAGCAAGAGAAAATCTGTTCCCGAATCTTTCATTTATCAGAGAATCAGTGATGGATATTCTGTTGGCAGGACAATAGAGTAATGGACCTACACTGTAATATAAAACATTATTTTTCATAACACTCCTTCTGACATATCTACAAAAATTCCCGTAAATAGGGTACCTTATAGAAATTCAATAAAATACTGCAGGTAATCCGGTCCATCACAGTGTGAAGGACCGAGTCAGCAGCTACATCATAGCACATTTCAGGGGAATAAGCCATAGAAAGAACAGGGGAATTTTCTTGAAATATAAATAGCAATATGATACAATTTTGAGGTAGAATTTATACGAAAATTTGGAGAAAATTATGGTTCCGCATTATTTTATGAAATTACTGTAGAACTTATCATGAACAGAAATAAGATAAGCAGATATTGAAGGTGAGATACTTATATGTTGGAACACAAAAAAATTCAAAACCTCAGTGATTATTTTGTCGAACTGAACAGCAGGCGGGAGAAAGGTGTTTATTTCTACCGTATCAACGGATATTCTGAAGAAGTCGGCGAATTTATAAAGAAATATTATGATACAGCAAGAAGAACCGGAGTGGTTATCGAAGGGAAGATACCTAATCCCGATGAGGGGAATCTTGCATATTATAATGAAATAATGGGAATGGATTTTCAGATGAGTATGGATTTTATCCATGTCAGTCTGAGAAAATGGCTGCCAAGGATGAATGAGTTTCAGAGACAGAATGTGGCAGCCTCCATTTATGACTCTCTGGATTCCCTGCGAAAAGCCGGGAAAACCGAGAATATGCTCAGGAACGCATATATCAAGTTCATGTGCTGGCTGTATTATAAATTTGAACGCATTGTAAATCAGCTTGGAGAGAACCATATCCCTAAAATATTATATGAAGGGCAGATAAGCAATTATGAGTTAATGCTCATATCGATTCTTTCCAATGCAGGCTGTGATGTAGTACTGCTTCAGTATGCAGGGGATCAGGGATATCTGAAAACAGATCCGGGTTCCGTTCTTTCAGACAGTTTGCAGATGGAAGGTTTGCAGCCATTTCCGCAGGGATATTGTGTGAAAAAGGTCAGAGATGAGATTCAGAATGAACTTAACAATGAGAGACTGTATGGAATCAGACCTTCGCTTACAAATTGTACAAATGCATGGATAAAGGGAAACGGCCTGGATGATATCCGCGAGAGCATTCTGTTAAGGGGAAATGACAGCCGTTTTTTTTATAACTGTTTCTGCAGGATAAACGGGGCAGAAGATAAGCTTACTTATGCAAATGAACTGTTCAGATTGCAGCAGGAACTGAGAAATTCAAAGAGAAATACGGTGATCGTAAGTAAAGAGATTCCAAGACCAACGCCGCAGGAAATTTCAGAGATAAAGAGGTCAAACTACACATCCGGAGATCAGATGCTCCTGGGACTTGCGTGTAATATACAGTATGGAGCCAATCCGGAGCTTCAGCGGATCCTGCATAAAACATTTGTGGATGTTATGCTGGCTGAATCTCAGAAGGAAGGGGAAAATCTTAACAGACTGACAAACAGGGCAGTGTATCTGCTGTGCTGGATGAGAAGATATCTGCCGAAGCTGTTCATAAACTGGAAATCACCGGAGATTGGATGCTTTATTTATCTGGGGGGCTGCCGGAATGAAAACGAAGCTCTGTTTATGAGTTTCCTTGGGCGGCTGCCACTGGATGTGCTGATCTTATGTCCTGATCTGAACATTAAGTGCTGTCTGGAAGATAAACTTCTGTATGAGGTCAACTATCCGGAGAGTCTGGCGATCACAGAATATCCGGAAGAGAGTTCTCAGGTAAAGATTGGAACAGCCGCTTATCATGCGGAAAGAGAACTTGATACTCTGATGTATCAGGACAGTGGGATATACAGAAATCAGCAGTATGTGAAGGCGAATGTTATCAATCTGCAGACCATGTATGAAGAGATAAAACTACTGTGGGATCAGGAATTGAAATACAGACCTAATTTCAGCACAGTTAACGGTGTGGTAAATATTCCGGTTATTTTTTCAAAAATCTCAGGAGTGAAGGATGGAAGTGTTTCTCAGTACTGGGAATCCATAGCAGCACTGATCACAGAGGATACCGTTGTTGTGAAAAGTGCTCCGTGCATTGAACCAACTGCCTCCGGTCCAATGAAAGCCTTTGCCGTAGAATTTTATAAAAACGGAAAGCTTCTGCGGAATAAAATAAAGAATCATCCCAGATATCCTTATCATCTTCTTCGGGAGGAAATGCAGGAATTTATACTTGACAAGCTGCAGCTTCTGATCGAGCGGAAACTGATAAAGGGTATTGGGGAAAATGGTACAGAATATACAGTGATCGCGCAGATTCTGGATCTGCCGAAGGAGATTCTGCGTCTGATCCAGAAATTTGATTTTACAAAAAAGAATCCGAAACTGATATATATTAATACAGGGGAGACGATGATTTCACTTCAGGATTCGATTCTTGTAACATTCCTGAACCTGGCAGGATTTGACATTCTGTTTTTTGTCCCTACAGGCTATCAGAGTGTGGAGAACTACTTTGCAGAAAAACTGATGGAAGAGCACCAGATCGGGGAATATAAATACGATATGCAGGTTCCGGATCTGAATAACATTTCGACAAACAGTACCCGCCCCTCATGGCGGAGAAAACTTTTCAGGAGAGGTTAGTAGATTATGGGACTTGATTTCGGTAAATCATCTATGGGAAATCCTGCTCAGGCCGGTAATGGTCTTCAGGAGAAAAATGAGATTGAAGTTGTGGAGAAATATGATATTGTCGCTGACAGGCAGCAGATGAATGCTGAGCTGGTCAATTCAAAAGAAGTGGACGATATTGTCAGCACGATCGAAGTTTACAATATGGATACCATTGTATCTTTTGGTGCGAAAGCAGCAGAGGAGATTTCCAAGGCATCTGATGTGGTCCTCAACAGCATGAATATGTCGCAGCTTAATGAGACAAGCGAGATGCTTAAATCGCTGGCAAAGATCATGGATCAGTTTGACATTAATGAAATTAAGGATAATCCGGGACTTTTCGGAAAGCTTTTCGGAAATTTCAGAAAACAGCTGGATAAGATACTGGCCAAGTATCACACAATGGGCGAAGAAGTTGATAAGATTTATGTTCAGCTTAAAGGATATGAGTCTGAAATCAAACAGTCCAACAAAAAGCTGGATACCATGTTTAAGACCAATGTGGATTATTATCATGAACTGGTGAAATATATCCTTGCAGGAGAACAGGCATGTAAAGAGATTGAAGCCTACATTGCCCAGAGACAGCAGGATATGGAGAATACGGGAGATCAGTCTATTCAGTTTGAACTTACCAGTCTGAATCAGGCACTGATGATGCTGGAACAGAGGACACAGGATCTGAGAACAGCAGAGAATGTGGCAATGCAGTCCATTCCCATGATCAAGACTATGGAGTTCAGCAATTACAATCTGGTGAGAAAGATCAATTCTGCGTTTATCGTTACGCTTCCTGTATTTAAGCAGGCACTTGCGCAGGCAATTCTTTTGAAAAGGCAGAAGATACAGGCAGAATCTATTGCAGAACTGGATAAGAAAACAAATGAGATGCTTCTTAAGAATGCCCAGAATACAGTAGATGTATCGAAGATGACAGCTAAAATGGCATCCGGAAGTTCCATTCAGATTGAGACTCTTGAGAAGACATGGGCAACCATTACAAATGGAATCGAAGAGACAAGAAGGATCCAGGAAGATGCCAGAAAGAAACGCCAGGAGGATCAGGTTCGTCTGGAGGCAATCAAACAGGATTTTAACAAACAATACAATGTGCCACCGGTAAGAAAATAAAAACACAGAAAAAAGGGAGGATGAATGATATGCCTATTAATTTATCAAAAGGACAGAAGGTAGATTTAACAAAGAAGAATCCGGGACTTAAGAAGATCATGGTAGGACTTGGATGGGATGTAAACGCTTTTGATTCAGGTTCGGATTTTGACCTGGATGCAGCAGCATTTATGCTTGGTGCCAACGGAAAATGCCCTACAGAGAAAGAATTCATTTTCTATGGCAATCTGAAGCATGTCAGTGAATCAGTCATCCACATGGGAGATAACCTTACCGGTGAGGGTGAAGGTGATGATGAGCAGATCATGATCGATCTGTCAAAGGTTCCGGCAAATATTGAGAGAATTGCGTTTACAGTTACCATTTATGATGCAGAAGCAAGACGTCAGAACTTCGGACAGGTTTCAAACTCTTACATCCGTCTGGTAGATGAATCCAATGAGGTGGAACTGATCCATTATGATCTTGGGGAGGACTTCTCCATTGAAACAGCAGTAGTTGTAGGAGAACTTTACAGACATAACGGAGAGTGGAAGTTTAATGCCATCGGAAGCGGATTCCAAGGTGGACTTGCAGCGCTCTGCGGTCATTATGGTATTGAAGTAGCGTAATGTAAGAGACAGTCGGCTGTTTGGTAAAAATACTAAACAGTTATCAGGTATGGAGCTGTATAGCGAAGCGGATAAGACAATATGGGAGGAAAAATATATGCCAGTTAGTTTAAAAAAAGGACAGAAGGTCAGTCTTACAAAAGGTAACCCGGGACTTAAGAATGTAGTTGTAGGTATCGGATGGGATATCAATGCTTATGACACAGGCGGAGATTTCGATCTGGATGCAGCAGCGTTCTGTCTGACAGATTCCGGAAGGGTTTCTGATTCGAACGATTTTGTATTCTATGGAAATCTTGTACATCCGTCCGGAGCAGTCCAGCATATGGGAGACAACCTTACAGGTGCCGGAGACGGAGATGATGAGCAGATTAAGATCGATCTGTCAAAGATTCCTGCCAATATCACAAAGATTGCATTTACAGTTACCATCTATGATGCAGAGGCAAGACGCCAGAATTTCGGACAGGTTTCTAATGCCTTTGTGAGAATCTTCAATGAAGTGACAGGAGAAGAAATCCTCAGATATGATCTTGGAGAAGATTTCTCTATTGAAACAGCAGTTGTATTTGGTGAACTGTACAAGAATGGTGACGAATGGAAATTTAATGCCATTGGAAGCGGTTATCAGGGTGGTCTGGCTGCTTTGTGCAACAGTTATGGTGTAGACGTAGAATAGTGCCGGAGGGCAACAGGAGGGACGAAAATGTCAGTAAGCTTACAGAAAGGACAGAAGGTAAATCTGTCAAAGGAGCATGCAGGATTAGCAAAGGTGATCGTGGGACTTGGCTGGGATGAGGCAAAGCCATCCGGCGGTGGTGGATTGTTTGGTGCATTATTTGGTTCTTCATCACATCAGGCAATCGACTGCGACGCTTCTGCAATCATGTTGAAAAATGGTAAATTTACAGATAAAACAGACCTGGTATATTTCGGCAACCTGAAACATAAATCCGGGACAGTCAATCATATGGGAGACAATCTTACAGGAGCAGGCGAGGGAGATGATGAGCAGATCGTTATTGATCTGTCAAGAGTTCCGGCTGAATATGATAAGATTGTCATTGTTGTCAATATCTATCAGGCAGTAAAGAGAAAACAGCATTTTGGAATGATCCAGAATGCATTTATCCGTCTGGTTGATGCCAGAAACAATAAAGAAATGTGTAAATATAATTTAACTGAGAATTATTCAGGTATGACTGCGATGATTTTTGGGGAAATATACAGGTATAACGGTGAATGGAAATTCAACGCCGTAGGAAATGGCACAACAGATCCCGGACTTGGGGAACTCTGCCAGAGATTTGTGTGAAAATAAAAAGAGGAGCTGTTATGGTTCCTCTTTTTATATAAAATCCGGTAACTGTCTGTCCATGATTGAACAGTTGCAAAACCCGAAAGAGGAGGTTGATTATTATGAATGAAATAAACAAAGAGGAGCGAATGCAGGGCCTGTCCGGACAGCAGGTCAGCGAGAGCAAGGCGAAGTACGGCACCAATGAGCTGGCGAAGAAAGAGACTGAATCACTCTGGTCCATGTTCATCGGCGCATTTGATGACATCTGGATCAAGGTATTATGTGCGGCTCTGGCTCTTAAAGTTATCCTGGCTGTGCTGGGAATCTTTGTCCCTGCATTATCCGGCGGAAATGATGTTGTGGAGATCATCAGTATTGTGATCGCAATCGCACTTGCTACCGGTTTCAGTACCCTGTCAGAGTACAGAAATACTTCAAGAAGTGAGGCGCTTCAGGAAGAATACAGCAAGACCTATGCCAAAGTTGTAAGAGACGGAAAGCTGGTCAATATTCTTACCAGTGAAATCGTTAAAGGTGATACGATCCTTATCCAGGCAGGAGATAAGGTTCCGGCAGATGGTCTGTTATTTGAAGGTAAGATCAAAGTATCTCAGGCGGCATTAAACGGTGAATCAAGAGATGAGAACAAAGCAGCAGTAACCAATATGGACGAGGCAGAATCTACGGATTACTCCTCACATGGAAAAGTCTTTATGGGTTCTGTTGTGACTTCAGGCGAAGGTTACATGATCGCAACTGTTATCGGAGACAGTTCTGAATTAGGAAAGATAAACAAAGCTCTGACAGATACCTCCGAGGAAGAAGAGCGAAAAGATACTTCCAGCCTGAAGCTGGAGGGTGTGGCAGCAGGTATCGGTAAACTGGGTGTGTCAGCTGCAGCGATCGCAGGTATCCTTCATGTTGTCCTGACTCTGATCAGGGCAGATCAGGCAATCACTGTTGTTTCCGTTCTCCTTGTAATAGCGGAAGCAGTTATGCTTATGGCTTCTATCGTGATCATGGCAGTTCCGGAGGGACTCCCGATGATGAACAGTCTGGTTCAGTCAATGAATACAGAGTCCATGTATAAAAAGAATATCCTTGTCAGCCACAAGGCGGCATTTTCAGATTCTGCTTATATGAACGTGCTGTTCAGTGATAAAACCGGAACGATCACACAGGGTAACCTGTCACTGGTAGAATTTATCACAGGTAACGGTGAGATTGTGGATTCCATTCAGAGCAGGGAGTTTATAGAAGCTATCACTCTGAATAACCTTGCAAAGATTTCCTCAGAGGGAAAGGCAATCGGAAGTAACAACATGGACAGAGCACTGCTCTCTTATGCCATTGATCATGGTTATAATGATTATGACAATGATCCGGAGAAGGTAGAAGAGATCAGCGGATTTGATTCCGAGAAGAAATGTGCCACTGTAAAACTGAAAAACGGACTTGTTTACTGGAAGGGTGCTACAGAGAATATCATTGATAAAGTAACACATTACATGCTTCCGGACGGGGAAGAAAGAGAGTTTACAAAGGCAGATAAAGATAAAGTAGAAGAACAGATGCATGCACAGGCAAAGAGAACCATGAAGCTTCTCTCTGTAGCGAAAATCAGCGATGGAAAGACTGTTCTTATGGCAGTTCTGTGTCTGCGTGATAATGTCAGAACAGATGCGGTTGAGACTGTTCAGATTCTCAATGATGCAGGAATCCAGGTAGTTATGGTTACCGGTGATGCAGAGGAAACTGCAGTAGCCATTGCAAAAGAGGCAGGTATTCTTGCAGATGAGAAGAAGGATGTGGTTCTTACCCATGAAGAAATGGAGAAATTATCAGATGAAGAGCTGAAGAAAGTTCTCCCGAACCTGAGAGTGGTAAGCCGCGCGAAACCGCTTGATAAGAAAAGACTGGTATCTCTTTCACAGCAGATTGATAATGTCTGTGGTATGACCGGTGACGGTGTGAACGATGCTCCCGCATTAAAACAGGCAGACATTGGTTTTGCAATGGGAGATGGTACAGCAGTTGCACAGGAGGCAGGAGATGTTGTTATCCTTAATAACAGTTTGACTTCCATTAAAGACTGTGTGCTTAACAGCAGGACTATGGCGAAATCTGTTGGAAAATTCCTCATTTTCCAGCTTACTGTAAATATCAGTACTCTGTTAATGAATATCATTGCACCGATCCTGGGATGGACAGAGCCGTTTTCCATTGTCCAGATCCTTTGGATCAACCTGATCATGGATACACTGGCTGCCATGGCGTTTGGTGGAGAACCTATTCTTGACAGATATATGAAAGATCAGCCGGCAAAGAGAACAGATAATATTCTGACTCCGTACATCAAGTCAGCGATCGGAGTAAGTGCAATATTTATTACCCTTGGTTCTATCCTGATACTTGAGAATATCGGCGGCATTACCAGTTGGGTAATCCCTGCGGGCTGTGCAGATCCGGAGCTTTATGAGAAAACATTTATGTTTGCGTTCTTCATTTATGCGATTATCTTTAACAGTCTGAATACCAGATCTGAGAAGTTTAATCTGTTTGAGCATATCGGGGAGAATAAGAACTTCGTACTGGTAATGGGAGCAATCTTTGTTCTTCAGACCATTATCATTGAAATCGGCGGAAAAGTATTTAACACAACTCTGCTTGAGCCAAAGGCATTACTGGTATCCATGGTACTTGCAGTACTTATTATACCGGTAGATCTTATCAGAAAAGCAATCATGAGCAGGTAAACAATACGTATGAAATAATAATTATGGGGCTGTCGCAGGTAATAACAGTGTGGCAGTCCCATTTTTGGAGGAAGCGAATGAATGGCATTTTATGCGCGGACATGGACAATACCATAATATATTCGTATAAGCGCAATATCGGTGAAAATAAATTAAATGTTGAGTTATATAATGGAAGAGAAATCTCGTTTATTTCTGAAAAAACGCATGATCTGTTGAAAAAAGTAAGTGAGAAGATGACTATCATACCAACATCCACAAGGACGGAAGAACAGTATAAACGTATTGATCTGGATATAGGAATCGTACCCTATGCCCTTGTCTGTAATGGAGGAGTACTGCTGGTAAATGGTAAGCGTGACAGAGAGTGGTATCTGGAGTCGCTGCAAATAATCCGGAATAGCAGACCGGAAATGGAAAAAGCGCAGCAGATTCTTGCCGGGGATTCCAGACGAAAGTTTGAGCTGAGATTTCTAGATGAGCTTTTTATTTTTACAAAATGTGAAAAGCCAGAGGAAGTGGTTGAAGATCTGCAGGCAAAACTGGCTACGAAGCTGGTGGACGTATTTCATAATGGAGAGAAGGTATATGTTGTTCCTGTAAATCTGAGTAAGGGAATGGCCGTGAGAAGACTTCGAAAGAGGTTGCAGCCTGCATATATCATAGCAGCCGGAGACAGCGAATTCGATGTTTCCATGGTGGAAGAAAGCGACCTGGGATTAGTTCCGGCCGGATTTAAAAAGATTTACGGTAATGGTAGCGACAGATTCAAAGAGACAGTGATGGAAATGGAGGCAGGAAGACTGTTTTCGGAAACATTACTTGAGAAATGTTTGGTTTTATATTTTAAAGAGCCGGACTGACTGCAATTCTATAAAATATTGCAGTCAGTCCGGCTCTTTGTTATATCAGGCTGTTAATCCATACTGACGCGGATTCCGCTCTGACGTTCAGATGGCTGAATGATAACCGTAACATTATCTCCTCCATGCCACTCAAACTGATAAGACTCTCCGGAAGTCTGGCCGATGAAAGTTTTCCAGTAATTCGTTTATTTCATGTATTTTTCCAGAACCGGAAACTGTACAGGTCCGATGTCCAGAATCCGGCGGTGAAATTCTTTCAGGTCGAAATCATCTCCAAGTCTTTTCTGACAGACTGTTTTCAAGTCAAGGAAATTCAGATATCCCCAATAGTATTTCAGATAGTTACCGGGAGTTTCCACAATATACTGATAGATTTCGGCAGCAGTGGAAGCATTGTTGATGCCAAATGCTTTCAGAAAGACAGCAGTGCGGGCTGCATCCCAGCCCCTGTAATGAATGCCGATATCGATCAGGGAGTAAATGCACAGATTCATACTCCTGTTTAACCAGGCAAGCCGGACGGCATTTTTGGCAGAATCCGGATCATTCATAAGGGAGGCGGCATATTCATAGCCGTATGATTCCACGTAGGTTGCCCAGCCTTCCACGTAGCCGGAGGAGGTGACCAGATATCTGATGTCAGAGGGATTGTTTTCGGCAAAAGAAACTGTCTGATAAAGGTGACCGGGAAATCCTTCATGTGCCAGTGTGCCGAAAAGCTCCAGAGAAGAGGTACGTCCGGAATCGTTGATATAGATTACGTTGGGGGTTCGGGTATCCACAGGCGGTGTGAGGTAAAAAGCAGGACTTAAAAATTTTTTCATGGAAGGATGAACGGTGCGGAGTTCGTAAGTGGCATCTTTCAGTTCTGGGAAATCTTTTTTCATCAATTCCGGAAGCTTCTCCAGCATCTGAGTCGGTGTCAGCGTAAGTTCACCGGAACATTGATTCAGCCTGTCAATCAGGGAGGAATTCTGTTTCAGCAGGGAAGATATCTCCCGATAGTCGGACAAAAGCTGAGCTGACAGCCTTTTTTCAATTTGTCCGACAGGTACATAGGTTCCTGTCTGGCTTTGCAGCAGGTAGAGGTAATATTCACGCCCACCCTCAAAAAATGCCAGGCCCCGGCTACTTTTGCCTGTACCGCGAAGACTTTCCAGACTGTCTGCCAGTTCCTGATAAGCAGGGATCACTTCGGTTAAGATCAGTTTATGATGATATGTACAGAGTTTTTTCTGATCTTCGCTGCTAAATGCAGGGTTGGAGAAAGCTTTCAGTTTCTGCGCGAAAATATCATCCATGTAGTTGGAATCAGGATTCGCGACAAAAGAATGACATTGTTTCAGGATACGGTCCAGAGTTGTGTCACTCATGAAAAGCCCTGACTGGGATTTCTGCTTTTCCAGTTTTATAATACTTTGAAAATATGGCCTGACGGTACTCAGAAGTTTCAGATAATCAGAGATATCTTCTTTTGTCCGGAAAGTATATTCCGCCAGAAGAATGGGAAGTTGTGCCTGCACACCCAGGCCTGGTCCCAGCGGCTCATCCAGGGCGCTGTTTTTTCCAAGGGAGGCTCTGGTGTGAAAATAGAGAAGAAGCATATCACAGGTAAGCCGGTTTTCTTCGGAGAGCCTGGAATAGGCAAAGGATTTCAGCTCTTTCTCATATTCCTGACAGAGACTGGTGGTCTTAGCCGGGTCAGAAAGTGCAGTTCCAAGAGTTGCCTCGGGCTTTCTGATACCTTTTTTTTCAGGGTGTGCAAGAGTGTAGTGAAGGGTGAGGGTATTGCTGCATACTTCGGACCGGAATAATTTTTCCGTAAAGGTCTGAAAACGGGAGTTTTCAGAAACAAAGTGGTCGGAGAGAACACCCATGCTGATGCCAATGGCAAAGACCAGACACAGGCTGAGGATTCTTTTAGGGATATTTTTATAAATACGCATATCCACCTCGGAATCTGCTTTTTACTATCTTATTGAAGGAAGGCATGAAGTATGCTTTCGGTAACATCATTACTGTTCACACACCATTATCCCGCGAGGTGTTTTGGCATAAATATGCCAAAATCCAGAGATATACAAGCCAAAATTCATTCCAAATGCGCGTCACACTTTTTTTATTTGACAAAATTGGGATGTTATGTTAACATACACAAATGTGTAACAAAACGTAATAAAAATGTAATAATTTTACAGCGATGTATAACAGGAGTTGATTAGTAAAATGAATAATAAGATAAAGACAATTTTGATGGCAGCAATTATGAGCTCTGTGGTTCTGACACAGGGGGTATGTGTAAGCGCAGCACAGTTTGATGATGGCGCATCAGCGTTTTCTGATGGAACAGGAAGTGTAAGTGCTCTGGCAAGTACACTGGCGAAGCAGACAGAGGAACAGACACAGGAGTTTGTTGCGAAAGAAGAGGAAGCAGCTCAGATTCGTGAAGAACGAAGAGTAGAGAAAGCGGAAAAGGCTTCTGAGAAGGCAGAGCAGGAAAAAACAGCCGTGCTGGAGAGTATTCAGCAGACAGTTGAGGATACAAAGAAAAAAATTGCCGAAGAAGCAGAAGCGAAACGTCTGGCAAAGAGACAGGAAGTGGTAAACTTTGCGCTGCAGTTTGAAGGAAATCCTTATGTTTATGGCGGAACAAGTCTTACAAACGGTGCAGACTGCTCAGGATTTGTAATGTCTGTATTTGCCAATTTCGGTTACAGTCTTCCACGTGTGGCTGCAGCGCAGTGTGAGGCCTCCACAAAGAAAGATATCAGCCAGCTTGAGCCGGGAGATCTGGTATTCTACGGAAGCGGATATATTGATCATGTGGCACTTTATATCGGAGATGGAAAGATTATCCATGCCAGCAATGCTGCTACAGGAATCAAGATTTCCGATTACGATTATGAGCAGCCGGCAGCTGTAGGTACGTTCATGGAATAGCTGTAACGCCTGAAATTATATGATTCGACAAATTGCACAAAGAATGTCGAGAGGTGGGAAAAGTGGATAAAGTCATACACACTCTATCCACATACCCGGTTATTGAAAAATCCCGTAAATTAAAGTTATACACAAAGTTATCCACATTATCCACATTTTATGTGTGTGGAATACTCGATTTACATAAGGAAAAAAGAAACAGATGTTTTGTGTAAAATGATAAATCGACATTTTTGGACGAAAAAATCCACAAATCTATTGACTTTTTTATATTCTAAAAAACATATAATATTGTACAAAAAAGACAAAATATAACAATATATATATAAATAATCAGAATATTCAAAAAGATATTCTACTAAAAAATACAACAACAATGAAAAAAAGAATACATTTGACAGAAACGGGAAATTTCCACATAGGAGAGACAGATGTGGATGAGAAATGCACAAAATGAATTCGGGTGGGGATAACTTTTCACAGATATTATCCACATAGCATGAAGTCCTGTGTCAGATATCTTTGCCGTGCGTCAGCACGCCTGCAGATATCTTCCTTGTCTTTCGCACTCTGCTGAACTGTCTTAAATGTATTATTTACGAGGATTGCTATAGATATCTTTATCATACGTCAGATAAAATCAGCCGGATGAATAGTAAATATTCATCCGGCTGATTTCTGATATATACTATTTTTGTTTCATCCGTTTGATGACTTTCAGACGAGTAAATTCCTCACGTTCTTTCTCCTCCAGTGCATTCTGGATATCTTTGGTCAGTGCCTCGTACTTCGGAATAGTGATATTCTTCAGAGCATTGGCACGTTTCTGAGTTTTCTTGATATTGGCTGCAAGGCGGATGGCTGCATTTTCCACCATGGACAGGCGGATGGACAGCTCTTTTACCTTTTCAAAGGCAGCCTTGGCTTCGTCCAGAGACATCTTTGTGCTGTAGTAGGCATAGGTGGGAGTGTTAGTGGTTTTGTCATATTCCACCAGAGGAATTTCCGTACCCATAACACTTCGGGTTTTAATGCGTATAGAGTTCTCGACAGGAACCGTACACGCGATCTGCTGGACAAAGGCGATACCAATCTCCATATTTGCTTTCTGCAATGCTGTATAGGCAGTGCGGAAAGTCACATCAATCTGTGTCTGGATATCCTTTGCCTGATCGATCAGCTCCATCATTTCACGAATCAGGATGTTACGCTTTTTGTCCATCAGTTCATAGCCCTGACGGGAAAGCTTCAGTGAGTTCTTTGCAAGTATCAGGTTTCCCTTGGTGGGAAAGGTATTCGGATCCATGTAATCACCTCGCTTCTTTTAGCGTACTGTTTCGTGATAGTACTTGTCGAGGATCTTCGTATCAATTCGGTCGAGCTCTTCTTTCGGAAGAAGTCCCAGAAGCTCCCAGCCCTTATCCAGGGTTTCGGTGATGCTTCGGTTCTCGGTTTCGGACTGGCCGACAAATTCACTCTCAAAGGCTTTACCAAATACCAGATAGCGTTTATCCAGCGGGGAAAGCTCATCCTCACCGATAACGGAAGCAAGGGCTCTGGCATCTCCAACCTTTGCATAGCAGGAGAAAAGCTGATTTGCCACATCCTGATGGTCTGCTCTTGTATAGCCTTCACCGATACCGTCCTTCATCAGACGGGAAAGAGATGGCAGTACGTTAATAGGCGGATAGATTGCCTGTCCATGAAGCTGTCTGTCCAGAACGATCTGACCTTCGGTGATATAACCGGTAAGGTCAGGGATCGGGTGAGTGATATCATCGTTTGGCATGGTCAGGATCGGGATCTGGGTTACGGAACCCGGTTTGCCTTTTACGATACCTGCACGTTCGTACAGGGTTGCAAGCTCGCTGTACAGATAACCCGGATAACCTTTACGGGACGGAATTTCACCTTTGGAGGAGGAAACCTCTCGCATGGCCTCGCAGAAGGATGTGATGTCTGTCAGGATGACCAGGATGTGCATTCCTTTTTCAAAAGCAAGATACTCTGCGGCAGTGAGGGCGATCTTCGGTGTAAGAAGACGTTCAACAACCGGATCATTTGCAAGATTCAGGAACATAACTACATGGTCTGCAGCACCGCTTTCCTCGAAGGTACGGCGGAAAAATTCCGCTACGTCATATTTGACACCCATTGCCGCGAAAACAATGGCAAAATCTTCATCAGAGTCCTCTCCCAGAGAAGCCTGCTGTACGATCTGTGCAGCCAGCTTGTCGTGTGGAAGACCATTTCCGGAAAAGATCGGAAGCTTCTGTCCTCGAATCAGGGTGGTCAGTCCGTCGATTGCGGAAATACCGGTGTTGATATAGTTTCGGGGATATTCACGTGCTACCGGGTTCAGCGGCAGACCATTGATGTTTAATTTTACATCCGGGGTGATGTCCCCCAGACCGTCGATGGGCTGTCCGATACCGTTAAAGGTTCGTCCGAGGATTTCCGGGGAAAGCCCGATTTCCATGGGACGTCCGGTCAGCCGGGTATGGGTGTTGCCTAAGGACATACCGTCTGTTCCTTCAAAAACTTGGATAACAGCCTTGTCCTCATAAATCTCAATAATACGGCCGATCTTGCGAGTCCCGTCATCCATGTGAAATTCTACGATTTCCTCATAGGAGGCATTCTTGACGCCTTCCAGGACCACCAGAGGTCCGTTTATTTCGCTTAAGCCTAAATATTCAATTGCCATAAACTTCTCCTCTCTGTTACGACTCATAACCGGTTATGGCTATGAATGTAACTGTTCCGGCATCAGCCGTTTTTTTCCATTATATTATCATAGAAAGTATCAATGTCCTGCTTGTATTGGTCGAATTTATCAAGCTGATTATTTGCCACATCATATTTAATGGAAATAATTTTTTCAAAAATGTTGTTCCCCTCTTTCAGTACGGAAACCGGCATTCCACGGTTGATGAGTGCACGGCATTTTTCATAAAGATAGAGGATCGTTTCCATCATTTTAAACTGTTTTTCCATTGGTACGCAGGTGTCTTCTGCGTGAAAAGCGTTCTGCTGGAGGAAGCCCAGACGGATGACTCTGGCAATTTCCAGCGTCAGTTTCTGGTCATCCGGAAGAACGTCGCTTCCGATCAGCTTGACAATCTCCATCAGGGAGCTCTCCTGATTCAGGATTGCCATGAGCTGATTTCTGTCTGCTACAAATTTCGGGGAAACATGCTCTCTGTACCATGGAGTCAGGTCTTCCAGATATTCACTGTAGCTGGTGAGCCAGTGGATTGCCGGGAAGTGACGGGCATAGGCAAGGGATTTGTCCAGTCCCCAGAAACAGCGGACGAAGCGCTTGGTATTCTGTGTGACAGGCTCTGAGAAATCACCACCTTGTGGAGAAACTGCTCCGATAATGGAGACAGAGCCTTCGGTTCCGTTTAAGTTCTGCATCATTCCTGCACGTTCATAGAATGCGGACAGCTTGGATGCCAGATATGCAGGGAAACCTTCCTCTGCAGGCATTTCCTCCAGACGGCCGGACAGTTCTCGAAGAGCTTCTGCCCAACGGGAAGTGGAGTCTGCCATGATAGCTACGTCGTAACCCATGTCCCGGTAATATTCCGCAAGAGTTACACCTGTATAAATAGAAGCTTCACGCGCCGCAACCGGCATGTTAGAAGTATTGGCAATCAATGTGGTTCTGTCCATCATCAGGTTTCCGGATTTCGGGTCGATCAGTTTACTGAAATCTTCCAGAACCTGAGTCATCTCGTTTCCACGTTCTCCGCATCCAATGTAGATGATAATGTCTGCGTCAGACCATTTTGCAATCTGATGCTGAGTCATGGTCTTACCTGTACCGAAACCTCCCGGAACAGCGGCTGTACCGCCCTTTGCGATAGGGAAAAGAGTGTCCAGGATACGCTGGCCTGTGACAAGCGGGACGCTTGCAGGGAAACGTTTGTGGGTTGGTCTCGGGATACGGATCGGCCATTTCTGTGCAAGTGCCAAATCTTTGGTGGTTCCGTCTGCGAACTGAATGGTTACGATCGGTTCCAGAATGGTGTATGCTCCGTCAGATGCCGCGTGAATAACTGTGGCTTCTGTAAGATTCGGAGGAACCATGGATTTATGGAGAATGGAGTCTGTTTCCTGAGTTTCTGCGATAACAGAGCCGGGACCTACAACATCTCCTTCTTTTACTGTGATGTGAGTGTTCCATCTCTTTTCTGTGTCAAGGGAATCAACGCTGACACCTCGTGAAATATATTTGCCTGAGGCTTTGGCAATCTCTTCCAGAGGACGCTGGATACCATCAAAAATATTGTGGATGATTCCAGGTCCCAAAAGTACAGAAATGGCATCTCCGGTTCCTGTAACTGTATCGCCTGGTTTCAGTCCTGTAGTCTCCTCGAAAACCTGTACGGTGGTCATGCCTTTCTTCAGGCCGATGATCTCACCTACCAGATGTTCCGGACCTACATAAACCATCTCGGAAATCTTAAATCCGCTGTCGCCCTTCAGATAAATGACGGGGCCGTTGACACCGTAGATAATACCTGTATTACTCATGTTCTGGTCCTCCGTCAAACTTGAATTCTTTGTATGCTGCCTCAAAATTTCCTGCAAAAGAGTGATCGATCAGGATGTTTTTCTGAGGAATCGTAGCGCGGATACCGCCAAGAAAAGAGTCCTTTGCAAGCTGGATAGCAGTACCTGTTGTATGCTGAAGTTTCTCTGCAAGAGATCTGTCCTCCGGAGAGAGATAGATGGTAATCTCATCATTTCCCGCGAAATCCAGAGCTTCTTTGATCTTAGCAGTTAAATAGTTCTCATACTCCGGAGTTTTGGTAAAGGATTCCAGAAGTCCTTTTACTTCGGAGAAAATTTTCTCTTTTAATTCGTTTTGTTTTCTGGTCCAGTCACGCTTGATCGTGAGCTGTTCTGCGGAGAGAGCCTTGTTTATTTCACGTCGGGCGCTGGCAGTTTCCGCTTTGATCTGTGTCTGGGCGTTTTCTTCACTGAGAGTTTTGTGTTCTTCTGCCATTTTCTCCAGAGCCGCTTTATGCTCATCGAGAATGGCGGCAGCTTTTTCGTGGGCTTCCTCTACAGTGATATCATAAAAATGGCTGAGTTTTTCATCAATTGTCATGTTAACACCTGCCTGTAATATTTAGATTGTAACTGTTCACTCCGTTCACAGTAACATTAGATTTACTATTGGTAACTGTTTTACAGTTTTAAACCAATAGCTTCATTCACATATGAAGTGATAAAATCCGGTTTGCGGCCAGTACCGTGCCTGTCGGGAATTTCAATGATCAGAGGGGTCTTGTGATGAAGCTTTACATCATCTATAATTTCGGGAAACTCCCGGCCGAATTTCTCGGTCAGGAGTATGATTCCGATTTCTTTATTGGAGATAGCTTTCTGCAAAGCATCTTTTAATTCATCATGTGTGTGTACGACCACGCCCTCCACACCTGCCAGTCTCATCCCTGTGTAGGTATCGATATTGTCGCTGATCAAAAACATCTGCATCTTATAACTGTCCCAGGATCATGAAGGAGATGATCAGTCCATAAAGGGCAACACCTTCTGCAAGACCTACGAAAATAAGGGATTTACCAAGGATACTCTGATCCTCGCTGATAGCACCTAATGCTGCGCTTGCCGCACTGGCAACGGCAATACCACCACCGATACAGGAAAGTCCGGTTACAAGAGCTGCTGCGATATAACCCATACCTGTTGCAAGTGTGCCTTCAGAGCCTGCAGCGGCCTGTACGGAAGAAGCACCTGTGAACATAACTGCAATGGCGATAAGCATGGTTCCAAAGAAGAAGAATGCGTTTACACCGAGAGCTGTTTTGTAACGTCCGCGGTTTTTTTCACCGATGAGATAGTAGCCAAATGGAAGAATGATGCTGAGTACCAGTGCGATTGCTAAAATGATCTGTGCGATTGTTGTCATAATTAAATCTCCTCTTAGTTCTTGATTTTGCTGTTCATATATATCATATTTATTCGGCTTCGAATATCTGGCTGACCGACAGATATGGGTTTCCCGAGGATGATATATAAATGAAAATAGTATAATTTCTGATGATCTTTCTGTCTATTTTACAGAGCGGAACGGCTCAAATTTACGTCCTGTACCTTTGTAGAAGCGGCTGAACATTTCATAATATTCCAGACGAAGCACCTGGATACCGACGATCAGGCCCTCCATACCACATACAAAAAGGTTTCCCAGAACTACTACTATCCAGTTCAGGTTTCCGCTTTCTGCGCCTGCAAGCATGAGAACGACTTCCATCATCGCTGCATGGCTGACTGCGAAAGCTCCGATACGGACGAAAGAAAGGGTATTGGAGAAGTAGCTTAACAGGACTTCAAACATTTCAAAAAGTCCCTGTACAACGAACATTCCCTTCTCTTTTGGCATAACTTCTGATTTCTTCTCAATGAGGGCTGTAAGTGGCTCTTTCAGGAAGATTAGGATCAATGGTACGCCGAACATGATAAACAGTACGATTCCGCCGGGAAGTGTTTTGCCATTCAGTATAAGTGCAATGGAGACAACTGCAGAGCCGTAGAATACCAGACCAGCCACTGAGTTTGTATCAAACCAGATGTGTTCTACATCTCCGGCTTTCCAGGCATTCAGGATGTTAAATACCATACATAAAAGGATCAGGCACATACCAAAACCAATGGCAACAATAAATACTGTATTCAGCTTTCCGATAAACGGAACTGACATCATATTGTTCATCGGGCGAAGCCACAGGGCAGGTATCACATCTTCGAATCCGAAGATACTTCCGAACATAAATCCGAAGATTGTGGAGAACACACCTGCACAACTGATAATGCCTGCCAGTGTGATATGTTTGAATTTATAAAGCAGGAAACCACCGATAAAGAGCAGCAATCCCTGCCCCACATCACCGAACATTGCACCGAAAATAAAGGAATAAGTCAGTGCCACAAACCATGTTGGATCCATCTCGTTATAGGCCGGAAGACCATACATTTTGATGTACATTTCAAATGGTTTAAACAGTTTCGGGTTCTTCAGTTTGGTAGGTGGCTGCTGGTGGATGCCTGGCTTCAGATGTTCGTCCTCTTCACCGTCAATAATGCAGAAAATGCGGCTGTCGTCTTTGATATCATTCTGGAAAGAATGGGCATCTTTCTCTGTCATCCATCCACATAAGATATAGAAAACGTCCTTATCCCCATGTGTACATGCTGCAAGTCTGCGCACATCAAAGTTACCGGAAAGCTGTGCGATAGCATTGCGTGATGCAACGATATCTTTCTGATTTCTAAGAAGAAAATCTGCTTTTTTCTGATCGGCAGATGCCAGATCAGCAGCAGCTCTGTTGCGTGTTTCAGTCAGTTGTTCGAAAGCTTCTTTTGCTGTTCCCTCATACGTATCTGGCATATAAATACGCTCGAAGTGCATGGAAGAATAGACGGCTTTTACTTTCTGGGCTTCGTGCTCCGGGACAAAATACAGACCCCAGACATACTGGTCATCTTCATCACATTTAATGAAAATTGTGTCCAGATTTTCGTAAATATACTTTTCAAATTTCTGGTAATATTCCTTCTCAATCCTTCCGAAACGGAAGTGGATGAACTGGAATTTCAGGATTGAGGAAATATTGTAATTAATATTTCTGAACGGGCGGATCACTCGCAGAGATTCATCCAGAGCTGCAAGCTGACTCTCCAGATCAGCACGTTTATTGCTTAGTTCCTGATAATCAGACTGAATCCGGCGGATTGTATTTAAAGCCTGTTCAGTATCCATGGGTTTGGCAGAAATCTTCTCCGGATCTGCCAGTTCATCATAGAAACTGTTGGCAGTAGAGAGTGCTTCCTTATATGGATTGATTTCCATAAACGGAGAAAGACTCTCTACTGCGGTCAGCTCGGAAAGGGCATTTTCCAGATGAATTTCGTACTTGGAAAGATAGGTGTTTACCACTCTGTCAATATCGGCCTTAGGACCAGTAATGCTCAGGAACTTCATTTTCTCAATCATAAATTCACCTCCTGGTTAATGTTCTTTAAACTGCGAAGCAGTTATTCAGTTATGCGCCATATAGAAATCAACTGTTGCAAATATAACGCATGGCTTCATCTTGCTGCACACCGTAACGTACGCATTCAATGGCGATAGTCAGGCGGTTTACTTCGTGTTCCTTGTTATACAGATAAGAATAGATCACTGCTACAGAATATGGATTTCTGTGGGATTCCTTCTCAAGGATCGAGCGGTGGATGTGGTTGTAGAATTCTTCCAGATTGGCTACGGTAAGCTGTTCATATTTGTTGCCGTACCATGTTTTCTGGAAAATTCTTCGACCTTCTTCGTATGAAGGTGCTTCCACCAAAGCTGTGATCTCTTCTTTCTTTAACTTATAATTTACAGGGATCAGCAGGGCATAAATACTTGCCGGATCCATGTTGTAATACCTTTTGGAACGCTGGATAAACTGCAGGTTCAGCATATCAAATTTCTCGCCGTAAGTGCAGGTAATCTCTTCCAGATCTTTACCTTTAAACAGCTTCTTACGGATGTTCCAGATCTGGGTAAAATAGTACAGATCCAGTGCCATACCATAGTCGAAGAGAAGTGCTGTTTCATGCTCCTGGATCTTCGAAAGCGGGATATAAAATTCGTTTCCTTTGAGACAGGAGATCAGTTCCTCCATGGTGGAACAGGTAGTGATCCGGTCTACATCAATATTGGAATGCAGACGGAAAAATTCACGGTACGGAGAAACATCTACAGGATCCGTGTCGCGGTGATCGAAAATATTTGTCATGACTTCCTTCAGTACACGGATTTCATATCGCTTGGAATACAGATCCAGAAATTTACGCTGCTCCGGGTTGGCAAAGTGATAAATTCTGGAGAAATTCTGGAATATGGATTTCTTCAGAAGCTTCTCAATCTGGCCACGGTGCAGGGTATTTTCATCCAGTGCATCCCACCTGGAAGAGTATTCCGGCATTCGCTTCAGATAGGCGGCTACCTGCGTGACATCGGAGAGTTGGAGGATTTCCTCGAACTGATCCATGGTAGTAAGCCTGCTCTGCATTGCGCGGATTTTCGTGGAAAGTCCGCTGTAGGAGAGTACGCCTCCCATTGTTTTTCACTTCCTTTCCTGATGTCATCTAGTACATCGTTTTCGAAATAACTATACCACTCACTTGTCTGCAAATCCGAGTGCACAGGTCTAAAAGCCTCAGCGTAGCCCGCTACGCCTGCGTTTTTAGACCTGCACACTCGAATCCGCATCCTACGCGATTGGTATAGTTATTTACGAAACGATGTACTAGAGTGTGTCTGAAAAATCATTCCCACAAATTGTGACGCACATCTTGCAGAAAGCCTTTTTCAGACACGCTCTAGCATTTGAGACAGATCTTTACATAGCCAGTATTTTCTCAAACAATTCTCTGGAAAGTTGTGAGTGCTGCTGTTCGTAATGAGCATCCAGTGAAGAAAAGGTAGCGTTTGTATCTGCACGTAACTGTGCCAGGCGGGAATCTTTTTCTTCTTCCAGTTGCTGACGGATCCGTTGAATCTGTTCTGTTGTCCGGGATTCCAGCTGTCTGTCATAATTTTTACATTTCTGTTCTGCCTCTTCAGAAAGCTGTTGCTTTTGCCGGTCGCAGTCTTCCATGATGCGTTGGGCTGTAAGTTCGATTTCAGATAATTTGTTAAGTATCTGCTCCATCTTCAACCTCCTTGATTGTCGAAATTTTACAAAAAATTCAGATTTACTATGCGAAAAATAGTAATATCTGTTAGATATCATACACCCTTTTATTAAAAAAAACCATCTAAATTTTTTTCTGAAAGGAAAAAATTGTTATTTTTTAGACAAGTTAAAGAAATCTCCTGCGAATATCTGTCCGGGATGTAATTGACGTTAGGAGTATGGTATGGTAGTTTATTGGTGGCAGGAAATTGCACGCACATCTTGCGTAAAGCATTTTTCAAACACGCTCTGGAGATATAAGAAAAGGAACAGGAGATTTTTATGAGATTAAGAAATATTCCGGGAGCTCAGGATGCAATTCTGGAGAGCCCTTATGTGGTGCAGGAACCACAGACAAAGAAAGGACACTGGGGGGAGGTTTTTGTGAAAAAGCAGCCTCTTCATATTGAAGTAGGGATGGGAAAAGGAAGATTTCTTATGGATCTGGCCCGGCTGCATCCGGATATCAATTATATAGGAATCGAGATGTATGACAGCGTTCTTCTTCGCGCATTGCAGAAGAGAGAAGAACTGGAGGAGAATGGAGAGGTTTATTCTAATTTATTTTTTATGAGAGTGGATGCCAGACTTCTGCCGGAAATCTTTGAGAAAGGTGAAGTAGATAAGATTTACTTGAATTTTTCTGATCCATGGCCAAAAGCCCGCCATGCAAAACGTCGCCTGACATCCAGAGAATTTCTGGCACGTTACGACCAGATTCTGGTTCAGGATGGAAAAGTGGAATTCAAGACAGATAATAAGAAACTGTTTGAATTTTCCCTGGAAGAAGTGGAGGAAGCCGGATGGAATCTGGAAGCTTCTACCTTTGATCTGCATCATAATGAAGAGATGGTACAGGGAAATGTTATGACAGAATATGAAGAGAAATTTTCTTCTATGGGAAATCCAATCTGTAAGATGGTGATTTCCAGAGAGTGTCACAGATAAAAAAGCAGAGCAATCATCTGGTTTATGGCAATTCCGTAGTGAAGAGGATTGCGATTATTCATTTGATTATCTATTGTAGCTGGCAGTGCATATTATAGTATAAGAAAATTTCGGGGCGCTTCGCGCCCCGAAGGAGTCAGCCAGTGAAACGAAAAAGTTCTTTCCATAATAAGATGCTACAATTCCGCTATGAACACAAAAACTTTGATAATACCTTCAGCCGCCTGCGGAAATCCGCAGAAGAGGTCAATAAAACACTTAACAAAATGTCCCAAAACGACGAAAAAAAGGAAAAATAAATGAAATAGAAAAAAAATCTGATTTTTTTTGAAAAAACCTATTGACATTTAAACGACTATTATATATAATATCACTTGCGTTGAGGGTGATGCAAAACTTCAACACAAAGAAAAACAAAAGAATATGCGCTTTTAGCTCAGTTGGTAGAGCACCTGACTCTTAATCAGGGTGTCCAGGGTTCGAACCCCTGAAGGCGCACTAAGAACACTGTTTTTGCGGACAATGCGATTGCCGCGGGGACGGTGTTTTTTATGTTTTACGGGAAAGTGAAAAATAAAGGTGTCTGGGAAATAGAGAGAAATGAAGTATTTACGCCCCTGCGGAGAAAGTTCCACAAGGGCGTAAAAGTATTTTATGCTGCTGATAGCACTTGAAGAACACAGGGTCAAGCTGGTAAATATCTTCATGCAGAAGGGAAGACTGCTGCGCAAGATGCAGATAAACTCTCTTTATAATCAGTCATCACACTTTATACAAACCATCCTGATAACATTGAAATCCCTTCCTGTTGGAAAGAGTTGATGATATTGAATTTTTATAAGTCGGAAACATATAAGACATTGCAAAAAAAAGAAAAGGGTTTGTGAAAAGATTTTAACGCTTTTCGTATCAAAAGATGCACTATAGCTTCTGATTATGTTATACTCTATACTCAGTGTATTGTCGAAAGAAGAGGAATAAGTCAAATATCTGGGTTCCGGTCTGGTTAAAGGAGGTTGTGGTATCGAATGAAAAAAATACTAAAAAGAACAGGCAAAGTATTTTGCCTTTTCCTGCTGATCGTGGTGCTGGTAAATATACTTTCACCTCTTTTTTGCAGGAAACCGGACGAAACATATGTGGAAAGTCTGAGAAAGACAGAATTTACATCAGAGACAGCAGGCGTAGAAAGGATTTGCTGCATTGACGATAATGAAGAGGCACTTTTGTGGAGGCTTCGTATGATTGGCACTGCGAAGGAGAGCATTGTACTGTCTACCTTTGACTTACGCGCGGATGATAATGGCACTAAAATTCTTGCCGCATTGAATTGCGCTGCGGCAAGAGGTGTGAAGATTCAGTTATTGATCGATGGAATTTATCAGCAACTGTTTCTGGCTGGAAGCAGCGATTTCCAGGCTCTGGCATCATATGAGAATGTGGAAGTGGGAGTTTACAATCCGGTGACACCGGTCAATCTGTTTAAGGTGAATTATCGCATGCATGATAAATATCTGATCGTGGATGAGAAAATGTATCTGCTGGGCGGACGCAACAGCAATGATATCTTTCTGGGGAATCAGACAAAAGGCATTAATGAAGACAGAGATATCCTGGTGTATGATACATCAGAAGGACAGGGAGAGTCTCTGAACCAGCTTGAGGATTATTTCCATAAAATATGGAAGGAAAGCTGTGTGAGCATTAAAAAAGGCAAACAATCTTCCAGATATACGGATGCATACCGGCACATGGAAGAAATTTACATATCTCTGCTGAAAAGGTACAATGATATAGAAACCTACAGTGCATGGGAAAAGGATACGATAGAAGCAAACAAGATCACTCTGATCAATAATGGAATTGAGGCGGGACGAAAAACACCGCAGGTTCTCCAGACAATTCAGTATCTTACTGAAAATGCAGATCATGTAATAATACAGACTCCTTATGTGATCTGTAATGGTTACATGTATGATGTATTGCAGGGGATTTCAGATCATGCAAAGCTTCAGATCGTGCTGAATGCAGTGGAAAAAGGCTCTAATCCATGGGGCTGTACAGATTATCTTAATCAGAAAAAGAAAATTCTGGAAACAGGGGCAGATGTGTATGAACTGATGAATGATTATCCGGTTCATACAAAAGCTGTGCTGATAAATGACCGTCTGTCAGTAGTAGGTTCCTATAATCTGGATATGCGAAGTACTTATCTGGATACGGAACTGATGCTGGTAATTGACAGCGAAAAACTGAGTCAGCAGATTCACGAAACAGAATCAGATTATATGGAAAAAAGCAAAGAGGTACTTGCAAACGGTCAGGAAACCGAAGGCGCAAAGTACCAGGGGAAAGTGTTGAATCGGAAAAAGAAGTTATACTACGGTGTGCTCAGGATTATCATTCGTCCTCTTCGGCAGCTGCTTTAGAGTGTGTTTGGAAAATCATTCCCAAAATCTCCTGCAAATTGTGACGCACATCTTGCGTAAAGCATTTTTCAGACACGTTCTAGAAAATAATATCACAAGTATATGTCATATAAATGTTCAGTAGCTGAAAAAAAGCGTTGTCAATCAGACTACAGAAGATTAAAATAGACATAAAAGCAGCTGTTACAACTGTTGTTGATGTAAAGGAGGAAAAACTTTTATGGACTTAAAGAAATTTGTGCTGGAAGGTAATCCTGTATGCAGAAAGGAAGCTGTGATCGTGGGCGATCATTTCAGGATTACAATGTTGACAACTGCCTTGATTCGTTTTGAGTACAGCGAAGACGGAGGATTTGAGGACAGAGCAACACAGATGGTATGCAATCGTGATTTCCCGGTGCCGGAATTCAGGGTGAGCGATGGCGGTGAGGAATTACATATTTACACCAAAGACCTGGAAATCCACTATGACAGACAGAAATTTTCTCCAAGCGGTCTGATGATACGTGTAGCGGGTGGAAAAGCCAGCGAGCGCGTGTGGCATTATGGTGATGAACCAAAAGATCTGCTGGGAACAGCCAGAACCCTGGATGAAGCAGACGGTGAGATTCCGCTGAGTCATGGAATTATGTCCAGAAACGGTTTTTCAGTGCTGGATGATTCCCATACAATGGCTATGGGCGAAGATGGAATGGTAGAGCCACGTCAGGGAAACAGAGCAGACTTTTATTTCTTTGGATATGGTCACAGATATGTGGAATGTCTGCAGGATTTTTACAGATTATGTGGAAAAACACCTCTGCTTCCAAGATATACGTTCGGAAACTGGTGGAGCAGATATCACAAATACACAGAGACAGAGTACAAAGAACTGGTAGAGCGTTTTGAGAAAGAAGAAGTGCCGTTTTCTGTTGCAGTTGTAGATATGGACTGGCATCTGGTAGAGGATGTACCTCCTGTATATGGAAGCGGATGGACAGGATATACCTGGAATAAGAAGTTTTTCCCCAATCCGCCTGAATTTATGGACTGGCTGCACAAACATGGATATAAGATCACACTGAACGTACATCCGGCAGATGGAGTGCGTGCTTATGAAGAAGCCTATCCGAGAGTTGCAGAGAAGATGGGAATTGATCCTGCAAGTAAGGAACCGGTACTTTTTGATATGACAGATCCGAAATTCATTGAGACATATTTTGAGGAACTGCATCATCCGATGGAAGAAGAGGGAGTAGACTTCTGGTGGCTTGACTGGCAGCAGGGAACTGTAACCAAGGTTCCGGGACTGGATCCGCTCTGGATGCTGAACCACTATCACTATCTGGACAGCAAGTGGAAAGGAAAACGTGCGCTGACTTTCTCAAGATATGCAGGTCCAGGAAGCCACAGATACCCGGTTGGTTTTTCCGGTGATACGTTCATTACCTGGGAGAGTCTGAAATTCCAGCCATATTTCACAGCAAATGCCAGCAACATCGGTTTTGGATGGTGGAGTCATGATATCGGTGGACATATGTTTGGATACAGAGACGACGAGCTCACTGCAAGGTGGGTACAGCTTGGAGTCTTTTCACCAATGAATCGTCTGCACAGCACAGATAACCCGTTTAATGGAAAAGAACCGTGGAAATACAACCAGATTGTAGAAACAGTAATGAAGAATTTCCTGAAACTGCGTCATAAGCTAGTTCCGTATCTTTACACCATGAACCGTCGTGCAAGCAGAGCGGGACTGCCGCTGGTACAGCCGATGTATTATCTGGAGCCGGAGCGTGAGGAAACCTATGAAGTACCGAACAACTATTATTTCGGCACAGAGATGATGGTATCTCCAATCACAGATAAGCTGGATCCGGTAACAGGACTTGCAGGCGCAAAGACATGGATTCCGCAGGGAATCTGGTATGATTTCTTTAACGGAAGAGCATATAAGGGCGGCAGAAAAGTGGATCTCTGGAGAGATATTTATGAGATGCCGGTACTTGTGCGTGAAGGCAGCATCATTCCACTGAAGGACATGGAAGGATATGATAATTCCATTGAGAATCCTGAGAAACTGGAAGTACTTGTATATCCTGGAGAATCAGGAGAATTTGTACTCTGGGAAGACGGTGGGGACACACCGGAAGACCTGGATGAGAATTGGGTATCCACCAGAATGACGAAGACTGCAGATGAGAATGGAACAGTATTTATTGTAGAAGCTGCACAGGGAAATACAGCAGTGATCCCGCAGAAACGTTCCTGGAAGATCCGCTTCTGCAACATTCAGGACAAACCGCAGGAGGTTACTGTAAACGGACAGGTATATAAGGATGCAGAGTTCGCAGAGGATAAGAAGCTTCATGGAACAATAGTGATCCTCAAGGATGTGCCGGCAGATGCACAGGTGAAGGTTACTTTTGCGGCAGATGCAGCTGTTTATCAGAGAGACTATGCAGAAGAGGTCTATGAGATTCTGGAAAAAGCACAGATTACCTATGCACAGAAGACAGACGTTTATAAAGTAGTGAAAGAGCTGGGTACAGAGGCAGTGCCAGTTCTGGTATCCATGAATTTGAATCCGTCATTGCTTGGGGTACTGATGGAAATTCTTACAATGGGAATTTAACCGAATCAAGCTAGTGTGCCAACAAGTTGATCTCTCGAACAATCTTGTGTCTAAATTTCTTATTTCCGCGTTGTCGTCGGTCGCCGTAGCCACCGCTACGCCTCCTTCCTCCGCCTTGAAATAAGAAAATTTATCCTGCAAGATTGTTTCAAGAATCAACTTGTCGGCACACTAGTTCTCTGCGGTAACACAAAAATCCCGCTCACAGTTGTGTCTTACTGTGAGCGGGATTTCACATTTTAAAAGAAGGAGTGCCGGATCTTGCGATCCGGCAAGTATGAAAAAGAAAAAGTTTTATTATAAATAAAGCGTTTGCTTTATTTGCTTATTAATATACAGGGAAAATGTGTGCAAAATGTGATGGACTGTTGAAGAAATTGTGATTAAATTCTAAAAAACTTATAAAAAAAGAAAAAGACCTGAAAAGGTCTGTAAAAAGAAGGAGGGCCGGACCTTACGGCCCGGCATAAGTATGAAAAAGAAAAAAGTTAAAAATCTATGTGAAAAAGCATTTGCAACCTGTTTGTAAAGCATTTGCTTTATTTGCTTATTAATATACAGGGAATTTGTGAGCAAAATGTGATGGACTGTTGAAAAAAACGTGATTAAATTCTAAAAAACTTATAAACTGGCAGGAAGAAAACACAAGGTGGAAAACTGAAAATAAGCATTGTAAAAATCCGAACTGTAATTTATAATAAAATTCAATGGTAACGGTTCAATATCTTTACAGTTACAAATAATGAGAAACAAGGAGGAAAACATGAAAAGAGAAACAGTCGTCGTACTGGATTTCGGTGGTCAGTACAATCAGCTGGTTGCCAGACGTGTAAGAGAATGTAACGTATACTGCGAAATCTATTCATACAAGACCGATCTTGAGAAAATCAAGGCAATGAATCCTAAGGGAATCATCCTTACCGGTGGTCCGAACAGCTGCTATGAGGCAGATTCACCTACATGCAATAAAGAATTATTTGAGCTTGGTATTCCTGTTCTGGGACTTTGCTATGGCGCACAGCTTATGATGCATGTTCTGGGCGGAAAAGTTGAGAAAGCAGATGTGAGCGAATATGGAAAGACAGAGGTTCTGGTAGATAAGACAGATTCCAAAATCTTCAAAGACGTATCTGATAAAACAATCTGCTGGATGAGCCACACAGATTACATTTCCCAGGTTGCACCAGGATTTGAGATTTCTGCTCATACAGCAGACTGTCCGGTAGCAACTGCACAGAATGAGGAGAAGAAGCTGTATGCGATCCAGTTCCATCCGGAAGTGCTTCATACAGTAGAAGGAAAGAAGATGCTTTCCAACTTCGTACTTGGTGTATGCGGATGTGCCGGAGACTGGAAAATGGATGCCTTTGTTGAGCACACTATCAGAGAAATCCGCGAGAAGGTCGGAGATGGAAAAGTTCTCCTTGCCCTGTCAGGTGGTGTTGACTCTTCCGTTGCAGCAGGACTTCTTTCCAGAGCAATCGGAAAGCAGCTTACCTGTGTATTTGTAGACCATGGTCTTCTTCGTAAAGATGAGGGAGATGAGGTTGAGGGTGTATTCGGACCAAACGGTCAGTTTGACCTGAACTTTATCCGCGTTAATGCACAGCAGAGATACTATGACAAGCTGGCAGGTGTTACAGAGCCTGAAGCAAAACGTAAGATCATCGGTGAAGAATTTATTCGTATTTTTGAAGAAGAGGCCAAGAAGATTGGTGCGGTAGATTTCCTGGCACAGGGAACTATTTATCCGGACGTTGTAGAGAGTGGTCTGGGCGGAGAGTCCGCAGTGATCAAATCTCACCACAATGTAGGCGGACTTCCGGATTTCGTTGATTTCAAGGAAATCATTGAACCGCTCCGCGACCTTTTCAAGGATGAGGTTCGTAAAGCAGGTCTGGAGCTTGGAATTCCGGAGAGACTGGTATTCCGTCAGCCATTCCCGGGACCTGGACTTGGAATCCGTATTATCGGTGAAGTTACAGCAGAGAAGGTTCGTATTGTACAGGATGCAGATTTCATTTATCGTGAAGAGGTAGACAATGCTGCAGCTGAGTATAAGAAAGAACATGGTGAAGATCCTTCATGGATGCCGAACCAGTACTTTGCAGCACTGACTAATATGCGAAGTGTAGGCGTTATGGGTGACTTCAGAACTTATGATTACGCTGTAGCGCTCCGCGCAGTGAAGACCATCGACTTCATGACAGCCGAATCTGCTGAGATTCCGTATGCAGTACTGAATAAGGTTATGAACCGCATTATTAACGAAGTTAAGGGCGTTAACCGCGTATTCTATGACCTGACCAGCAAGCCACCGGGTACGATTGAGTTTGAATAAGTTGGAGTATCGTAAAAAGCCAGTGTTTATGCGGGTTTGCGGCACTTTCAAAAGTCTTTTGATAACAAATTGATAACAGTTGCATAAGAGCCATTATTCTTGTAATCTAGTGGTTTTAGGGTTAGAGAATGATTAACAGGCGGTTGTGCAACAAATAAATCCATATTATAAACTAAGCCCTTAGCTGTGGGTATGAAACTCATGGCTAAGGGCTTTTTGTCGTCTTTATTTATCTGGTTTGAGTTGCTCTTGGAACATTTCAACTAAAGCGTCACTAAGTTCCTGTGATGGCACTTTCGCCCATCTCTGTGTGGTATCGAACTTTGGATAGTGGTAACGCCAGTTATCGTATTCTTCCTTACTGATTTCTTCGGAAGATAACTTGTCCGCCTGTTCTTTCCAAGCATAGAGCATTTTCAGTAGTTCGTGGGCGTCTTTCCCTTTGTCCTTGTTGACTTTCAGACAGACCTCTCCGTCTGCTCCGCTGACAGTCAGCCCATATAAATCTTCAAGGGTAAACAAAGTGTGCATTAGTCCGATATAGCTGTCAATGTCGGGTACATCGAGGGCATGAGGGGAAACATCAAGTGCCTGTGCCAATGCAGCAGTAAGTTCCGCTTTCGGTTTTCTTGTTCCCGTTTCATATTGTGCTAAACGCACATCGGCACTTCGTTCAGGAAAGCCGACAATCGTACCAAGATATTTTTGTGTCATTCCACGCAGAATGCGGAAAAAATGTATTCTCTCTCCAATCGCCATAATCATCGCTCCTTGTATATGTAGTGTAATTAGTATAGCAGATATGTTTAGGCGAAGTCAAGATAATACAAAACAAAAAAGTTTAATATTTTTCTCAAAACCACTTGACACAAACAAATATGCTTAGTATAATAAGTTCAAAATTAAACAAATAAGTTTAGATAAAAAGGGAGGACAATATATGGATAACAAATTTATTCGTGCCGAAGAAGTGGCACAGGAACTAAGCGTATCAAAGCCTTATGCCTATAAGTTAATCCGACAGTTGAATGAGGAACTGAAAGCCAAAGGTTTTATTACGATTACAGGGCGTGTGAACCGCCAGTATTTTTATGAAAGGCTCTACGGAGCAGGAAAGGAGGAAAAGTAATGCCGGTATTTAAGAATGAGGACAATGGAACATGGTATGTGATGGCAAGGTATGTGAACTGGAAAGGCGAGCGTAAGCAGAAATGCAAACGTGGTTTTGCCACCAAGAAAGAAGCTCAGGAATGGGAGAGAATGTTTCAGTTACAGAATGCGTCTGACCTTGATATGAGCTTTGAAGCCTTTACCGAACTGTATATCCGGGATGTGAAAACCCGTCTGAAGGAGAACACATGGCTGACAAAGGAGCATATCATCCGCACGAAGATACTTCCGTATTTTGGAAAGTTAAGAATCAGCGAGATTTCCACAAAGGAGATTATCACATGGCAGAATGAACTGCTTACCTATCGGGATGAGAAGAAAAAGCCATACTCACAGACGTATCTAAAAACGCTGCATAATCAACTGTCAGCCATATTTAATCATGCGGTACGTTATTATGAGTTGCGTTCCAATCCTGCCGCAAAGGTGGGAAATATGGGAAGTGAGGAACACAAGGAAATGCTGTTCTGGACAAAAGAAGAATACAAGAAGTTCTCTTTTGAGATGATGGACAAGCCAGTTTCCTTTTATGCCTTTGAAATGCTTTACTGGTGCGGTATCCGAGAAGGGGAACTGCTTGCACTGACCGCAGCGGATTTCGATTTTGAGAAAGAAACGGTCAGAATCAATAAATCCTATCAGCGGCTACACGGAGAAGATGTGATTACCACACCGAAAACAAAGAAAAGCAATCGTATTATCAAAATGCCGAAGTTTCTTTGTGAGGAAATGCAGGAATATCTGGGTATGATTTACGGATTGAAGAAGAAAGACCGTATTTTTACAGTCACAAAGAGTTATCTCCATCACGAGATGGACAGAGGGGCAGAAGCCGCAGGTGTAAAGCGTATCCGCATTCACGATCTCAGGCACAGCCACATCAGTCTGCTCATTGATATGGGATTTTCGGCGGTGGCGATTGCAGACCGTGTGGGGCATGAAAGCATTGACATCACCTACCAGTACGCTCATCTGTTCCCGTCAAAACAGACGGAAATGGCAGATAGATTAGATGATTTAGGGAAAGGAGAGATTGCAAATGCCAGCTAAGAACAGGGATAACAAAAACCGTTGGAGAAACATCACAGTAGGATTTCGGGTATCTCCCGAAGAAAATGAACGCATCAACAAGGCGGTTGCCTTATCGGGGCTGCCCAAACAGGAATACTGTTACCGCCGCTGTCTGAATCAGGATGTGGTGGTACAGGGCAATCCGAGAGTGTATAAGGCACTCAAACTGGAACTTGCCGCTGTCCTTACAGAGTTAAAAAGGATTGAAGCGGGGAACAGCGTGGATGAGGAACTGATGAATGTAATTGAATTGATTGCCATTATTCTTGGCGGTCTGAAAGGAGAGGATGAGAATGAAGAATAACAAAGAAAAGACTGCCTTTAATCCATCTATTGGCGCAGATGAAAGGCAGCCAATTCAAAAAATCGCTGAAAATAGTATATCCGAGTATGAGGAAAATATCAAGAGTTTTGAGGAAATGCAGAGAGAAATGCAGTTGAGTTTAGACCCCTTCTATCTCAAAGCAGTTTCCATGAATGAACTGTTTGACACCCAGTACCAGAGCAAGCCGCCGTTGATTGACGGTCTGCTCTACCCCGGCACTTATATTTTTGCAGGTTCACCCAAACTGGGAAAGAGTTTCCTGATGGCACAGCTTGCCTATCACGTCAGCACAGGCACGCCGCTTTGGAATTATACTACCCGAAAAGGAACGGTACTGTATCTCGCCCTTGAAGATGATTACCGCCGCTTACAGGAACGTCTGTATCGGATGTTTGGAACGGAGAGTGCTGACAATCTTTTCTTTTCTGTTTCTGCCAGCCAGCTGGGGAAAGGACTGGATGAACAGCTTGCAAGGTTTGTAGCGGAACACGCAGACACAAGGTTGATTATCATTGATACGCTCCAAAAGGTGCGGGAAGTTGGCGGAGATAATTACAGCTATGCAAATGATTATCAGATTATGGCAAGACTGAAAAGTTTTGCAGATGCCCACGGTCTTTGTATCCTGCTCGTACACCACACAAGGAAACAGACGGCGGATGATAAGTTTGATATGATTTCGGGAACAAGCGGACTGCTCGGTGCGGCGGATGGGGCGTTTCTCCTTCAGAAAGAAAAACGGACAGGCAATGCCGCAACTTTAGAAGTATCGGGCAGGGATCAGCAAGACCAAAAGCTATACCTTATCCGCAACACAGAAACCTTATTGTGGGAACTACAAAGGGCAGAAACCGAATTGTGGAAAGAACCGCCGGAGCCTTTACTGGATGAGATTGCCGAACTTGTTATGAAGGATAAATCCTTTTGGGAAGGCTCGGCAACGGAACTGGTTTCGCTGATAAAGGTAGAAATTCAGCCCCATGTCATCACACGAAAACTGAATGTTCTTTCAGGGAGGTTGTATGCGGAGCATGGCATTTATTATAAGAGCAACCGCACCCATGATGGAAGAAAAATACGGTTTTGGAAAGATGATACGGAAACAGCGTGACAGTTGGTGACGGTTGTGACGGTATTTTTGACAGCGGGGGCGGTATTAAAATAACCGTCACAACTGTCACATACCGTCACGGAGAGGATGGGATACGATGAGAAATGTGCAAATATCACAGGAATTATTTATGCAGCTACTCCGTTTTCACTTGATGGAAGATGAGAGTTGCGAGAAAGAAATTAAGAAGGAGTTGGAGAAAAAGTTGGACAGGATGGTCATGCGTGACCTTTTTGGAAAATCAAAAACTGCACCGACAGAGGAAGAACGGGAACGGGCAAGAAAAGAATATCTGGACAGACGAGGAGTGTTGGAGAGTTTCTGTTGGTAATTCTTCCTTGATGATAAGGACAGGGGTGTGGCACACCCCTGTAAATAACAGACAAGGCAGGAAAGGAGTATTGCGGATGTTAAAGCAGCCGGAAAGAGAAAGCAGAAATGTGAATGATTTATTTTATGAGATGGAGGGCAGACAGATACAAAAAATGAACAAGGTACTGGCAAGAGTGGAACTGACAAAAGCAGAGGAAAAAACTCTGATTTGGCTTGCCGGATGGGAAGAAAGTACCGTAGATCATCTGCTGTCAGTCATAGAAAAAGCAGCCCGGATACGGGCAGAGAAAAAGGGCGGATACGCCCATATATGAAATCGCAAGTCTGAGTAGTAATCAGATTATGTAATACAAAAATAGCCCTCGGCGTTTGAGAGCGAAATACACCCATCGCACAAAATTAAAGTTTTATGCTCTGTATATTTCGCCCTGCCGGGAGCAAACCGCCGACAGGCGGATAGGTTCGTAAACAGGTGCCTATGCACCTACTCACAATAAAGTCGGCGAGAGCCGGGGAAGGAGGATGCTTATAGGCAGACATTCATTTATCAGACAAAGCAAGCTGTCCGATGTGGCAGGAAGGATTGATTATATCTCCAATCCGAAACGGCAGGAATATCTCTATGCGACCTATCAGACAGAAGGGGCAACACCGGAGTTTTGGAAAAATCTTGCAAGAGAAAATCAGGTGGATTTTAAGGCGAGTGGTTCAGCAGGGAAATGTATTGAAGGGCGTGAGTTTATCATTGCACTTCCTGAAAGTTTTGTTCAGTACAGGGCAGATGATGTGGTAAGGCTTTTTACGGAGAGTTTTCATAAAAGATATGGGGTGGAGTGCAGTGCTGCCCTTCATCACAACAAGGCAAAGACGAATTATCATATTCATCTGGTATTCAGTGAACGGAAAATGTTGGAACAGACCGAAGTAAAGATAGCTACCCGAAATATGTTTTATGATGAGCAGGGGAAGCATAGACGCACAAAGAAGGAGGTTTTAGACGAGCTGGGCAATCTTCGGGCGGGATGCAGTATTATCTCCAAAGGGGAAGTTTATGAAAGCCATATCTTCACGAAAAAGGATGAATGGTTTAAGAACAAAGCCTTTACCAAAGAAGTCAAGGAACTGTTTACCGATACGATCAACCGATATGTAAAAGAGGAATCAGAAAAACTATCCGTATTCCAACAAGGCGGCGTATATCTGGCAACCAAGAAAATAGGAAAGAACAATCCGAAAGCAGAGGAGATAAAGGCAGACAATGCGGCAAGGCAGGAATGGAATCGGACAGTTGATGTGGCATTAGTCGAAGGTGTTCCAGAAGAAAATATTTTGAAGATCAAGCAGGAAAAAATCACAGATGAAACGTTACAATCTATCAGGACACACGGTTGGCTGCCGGATATGTTCCGTCAGATTATCCGAGGTGCGAAAGATTTTTTACAGGAAGTAATTTTCAAATTTAAACTGCCACCAAGACCTGTGCCAAAGATTGATTTGCAAGAGTGGAAAGATATGCAGAAGGTCATGTATGAATTGCAGAGACAGTCAATAGAGATAAAACGCACACAGCAGGATATTTCTTCTTTGAAAAAACAACTGTCAGAGCTGCGAGGATTATTTAAAGGCAAAGAGCGAAAATCTCTGGAAGGGCGAATTGAACTGTTAGAGGATTTGGAAAAGCGTTTGCACAAGAGTTTGGAACAGATAGTAAAACGGGAAGGTTATCCGAATGTGCAAGCCTTTCAGAAGGTTTATAACAAGGCAGAAGAATTGATTATAGAATACAACGAAGAACTAAGGGTATGGAAAAATCAGACGGAACAGAAGAAAGAGAAACCGTTAGAACAGCCGAAAAAAGCGAGCGTACTGGAAAAGCTACACCGCTATCAGCAGGAAGGCAGACAGCAACCAAAACGGTCAGTTAAGAAAAAAACTATGGATAGAGAACGATAAGAAAGGTGGAACAGATAATGAAGAAAACAATATTTGAAGAAATGGGCGGCACTTATATCAGACATGGGGATTATCTTATCCCCTGTCTTACCTTGCCGGAAGAAGAACAGAGATTTATCGGCGTATGGGGACAAAGACATTTACGTTATCTGAAAGAATATCGCAGGGGTGTATATCTGAATATGCTTACAAGTGGAAGGTTGAATGATTATTTGGCTGATATAGAAGAACAGGCACAGAAACGCTTTGAAAGGATTGTAGAGCAGATGAAACAGGCACAGGGGATTACAGAACAGTTAAAAGCAGAAAATCAGATGGAATGGGTAGCGAGAATGAACAATATACAAGTGTGTGCAAGGGAGATTGTGAATAAAGAAATGATTTATCAATAAGTGGGATGGTGGAATGCAAGTTTGAAAAGGGCTTGCTTTTTGCTTTACAATGTGGGTGGCTGATGTATAATTATGATAAAGAGATAAACTAGAAGTTACGGAGGTGTCTTATGAAACGAGAATTAGGAATTGCCAGATGTGGTCTTGCGTGTTGCTTATGCACAGAAAATGCTGATTGTAATGGATGTGGCTCAAACGGTTGTCCAGATAATGATGTTTGTGAGAATAAAAAATGTTCGATTGCAAAAGGACTGACACATTGTTATAAGTGTGAAGAAAATTGCAAGAAAGGGTTATTAGGCAAAATCAAACCCTACGCATTTACTTTATTTGCTAAAAAATATGGAGAAGAAAAGCTTTTGGACTGTTTAGAGAGAAATGAGAGAAATGGAGTTGTGTATCATCGAAATGGCATAAACGGAGATTATGATGATTTTGATGATGTAGAGCAGTTAATGAATTTTATCTTGACGGGAGTGAGATAACTTACAGTTTTGGAGGTAAGAAAAATGAAAAATTATAGAGTGATATCTAAAGTAATATTGACTATTTGTTTATGTGGAATTGTTTTAGCGGTTATAAATGGTTTTACAGGCATTATCAATAATTCTATCCAAATAAGCGGAACGATAATTTGCATTTCTGCATTTGTTGTTGCAAGTGTTACAATTATTTTATTAGAAAATGGAAGAATAAAAAAGTAATAGATAAAAGCTGAATTCGTAGGAGAGAATACGATATGAATTTAACATACAAGAGAGCAACGCTTGAAGATATAGATATATTGACAGAAACAAGAATAGAGGTATTAAGAGCAGCTAATAAACTTTCTGCTGATACTGACATGAGTGAAGTTGAAAGACAATCTTATAATTATTATCAAAAAGCTCTTTGTGACAGCTCTCATATTGCATATTTGGTTTTTGATGAAAATCGTTTTGTAGGGGCTGGTGGTGTTAGTTTTTTTCAAGTAATGCCGACTTACCACAATCCAAGTGGAAACAAGGCTTATATCATGAATATGTATACTAATCCTGAATATAGAAGACTGGGAATTGCTTATAAAACATTAGATATGCTGATTAGAGATACTAAAAGCAAGGGTATTACAGCTATTTCATTAGAAGCAACTGATATGGGGCGACCATTGTATGAAAAGTATGGATTTGTAAAAATGAATGATGAAATGGAATTACCAGAGAGATAAATCCCAGTTTTATAGAGGAGAAGAGGCATAATGAAAGATAAAAGTATTTTAATTAGTGAGAGGATTTACTGTTGATTTTCTAAGCAAAACCGCTTATAATTTGAGGCGGAATATATTGCTATTATCCACAGTTGCAGAGCAAGTGTTATCAATACCGATAACAAAATGATAACATTAGTTCATATAGGCAGGATAATATGGATAAATCAAATAATCAAAAGAAACAGGAACACGACAACAAATAATCTCTAAACAAAATTGATTAGTAATTGTCGAGTGGGAATAGTTGGAGCAGAGCTTCAAAGCCTTTATTTTCAAGGGTTTTGAGGCTCTTTTCTTTTAGAATTGCATTTTGATTGCATTTTTTTATTCAACTGCTCTGTGATAGATTGCTGTATGCTGATTGCTGGTGTAATCGGCAACACTGGTTGTTGCCGGAGTATAGGTGAGAACACCAGTTAATTTTTTGGCAACTTCTACGTTGGTGTTGGGATATAAATGTCCGTAGGTTCCCAACGTGGTCTGTATCTTTTCATGTCCCAGACGTTCTTTAATCAATAAAGGATTTTCTCCCATACTGATGAGCAGGGAAGCATGGGAATGCCGTTACGGTATAATAACGACAAACAGAAAAAGCCTTTATTTTCAAGGGGTTTGAGCATTTGTCGTCTTTTATTCAATTCCTTTTCCAAGTTGAAAATTGACGAAAACTATAAAGAAAAAAGGAGGCTGTTTTATTAACGACAAAATTTAATAGTGCCAGCGGTCCGGCTTTATGTCTGACCGCTGATTGCCGTGGGCGTTTCACTTTTAAGGTGGGCGCCCTTTTTTCATACCTATTTTCAAGAGAAAGGAGATCCCCATGGAATTAAACGAAATGGAAAAAAAGCTGCTCTTTCAGGTGGAGGGCAATTATCAGACAAAGATCCTGAATGAACTTTATATGACCGTGCGGTATTCAAATAATTCCGAGCAGCGGGAGGCGGCAGAAGGTCTTATGGCAAAACTTCGTGTTCTGTCAAATGCAGAGTGCATGGACTTGGTAAAAGATATTCAGAAGAATTACCGTCTGCCCTATCCAGCCCGGACGATTGGAGAAAAGATCGCCGAGGCCAGACAGCAATCAGGTGCAGAAAAATTGAAGGGGCATGACATCATGGCGCTTGAACGCTTTGACCCGGAGGTAAGGCACATGATCGTTTTTGATGTATTGTCTTACGATTCCCCTGTTGGCGACAAAGGCGATAAGATGCGCTTGTTCCTTACAGATGCCGGCTATCAGAAATTTTTAGAGAGCCAGGAAAGGGGCGAAGTGAAACTGAAAAACCATGCGAAGGTCTCTGGCGGTCATCTCCATTATGACCACAGGGATCATGCCTTGTAACGGAATAGTCGAAGAAAGGAGGCGATACAATGGCAGTATTCCGTGTAGAGAAAACAAAGGACTTTACGATAATGAGCAATCACCATCTGCGCAATACGGAGTTGTCCTTAAAGGCAAAGGGGCTTTTATCACTTATGTTGTCGCTGCCGGAAGATTGGGATTATACCACGAAGGGACTCGCCCATATCTGCAAGGACGGTGTGGATTCTATCACTACTGCCCTGAAGGAACTGGAGCGGCATGGTTATCTCACCAGACAGCGCCTCCGCTATGATAACGGGCAGTTGGGAGACATTGAATATACAATCCATGAGCAGCCTGTAAGTACCGAAAACACAGGGTTTTCACCTAAACGGGAAAATCCAAGACAGGTAAAACCTGAACAGGCAAAACCTAAACAGGCGGAACCTGAACAGGAAAATCCGGCACAATTAAATACTAATCCATTAAAAACAAAAAAATCAAAAAAAGATAAATCAATAACTTATCCATCAATCTATCCGGCAGAGCCGGAAGCGGCAAGCCGCACGGATGGGATGGATCGGATAGAGCTGATAGAAGCCTATCGTGAAATCATCAAAGAAAATATCGAATATGACTTACTGGTCTTACGGTATGGCAGGGAACGTCTGGACGAAGCCCTTGAACTTATGCTTGAAGTGATTTTGTCGAAACGCCCTTACATTCGCATTGCCGGAGATGATTTTCCGCGGGAGATCGTCAAGAGCCGGTTCCTGAAGATCAATTCCGGCCACTTAGAGTATGTCTTTGACTGTATCAACAAGAACACTACGAAGGTCGGAAATATCAAAGCATATCTGCTGGCGGCGCTGTATAATGCCCCGGCTACAATGGACAGCTATTACCGTGCCGAGGTCAATCACGACCTGTACGGCTGTTAGGCACCTTTGGGTGTCTTTTTTCATTCCATCACAGGAAGGAGGCAAAGCACGATGAAAAGAATCACTGTGCCGGTACAATGCCCGGCGTAACCAAAGAACAGATTCAGGCAGCGCGGGAAGCTGATCTGTTTACTTACCTGCAGTTCCATGAACCCGGCGTGCTGAAACGGGATGGACCTAATTTCCGGCATAAGGAGCATGACAGTCTGGTATATGTGACCGGGAAAAGGTACTGGTACTGGAACAGCCGTGGACGGAGTATCAATGCGCTGGACTACCTGATCCAGATTCGGGGATATGGTCTTGTGGATGCGGTTCATGCTCTGGTAGGTGGCGAAATCCGACATACACCGGCTTACCGAAGTACGGCAGAAATACAGGTATCAAAAGAACCAGAAAAGAAAGCATTCTCTCTCCCCTGGGCCAGACGTTGCGCGACCGCTGCGGTCTCCTATTTGCAGAAACGGGGGATCAGCTCAGAAGTCATTCGCCAGTGTTTACAAGCCGGGATTTTTTACGAAGCCCGGTATCATGGAGAACCGGTTTGTGTGTTTGTAGGGAAAGATGATTCCGGGAAAGCGAAGTTCGCCTGTATGCGCAGTACCAGTGGCAATCTCAAAAAGGATGTCTATGGCAGCGACAAAGGATATAACTTTTGTTATCCCCCGCAAAGTCCGGGCAGCCGGCATGTGGCAGTCTTTGAAGCTCCTATTGATGCGCTTTCTCATGCAACGCTTCAAGAGATGGAGGGATGGAAATGGAATGGTTATCGCTTGTCTTTGGGAGGTACTTCCCATGTGGCGCTGACTTCTTTCCTGGAACGCCACCCGGAGATACGGCGTGTTACCCTTTATATGGATCACGACCTTGCCGGATTTGTCAATGCCCGGAAAATCAAGACCATGCTCCACGAGGATAAACGTTTCCGTCATATCCGGGTAAGTGTCAACCCTCCCCGGATGGGAAAAGATTACAATGAAAAATTGCTGCAGGTTCGGGAACAACTGCAAACCAGCCAGCACCAACGCCGCCCAAAAGAGGCGGCTGTTTCAATTTAGGGAGGATTTCAACATGAATGGATCTCAACAGATCTGCTTTACAGACAGCGCCGGAAAAACGCTGTTTCCCATTCCTGACAATGGTTTACTCTGCCTGTTCTATGGAAACGGGGACAGGCACTTTGCTGTTTGCCATCGTCTGGATGACACCCATGCAGAAATTGACGGGGTAAATTATTCGCTGCCGGACTTTGCCAAAAGGATGAAACACAACCAGATCAGCTTCTCCCCGGCATAAGGCTGGAAAACAAATAACAGGAGGATTTGAAAATGAAAAAAATTGAAAATACCGCTTTGCAGATGATTGCCGAGGCTTCCCGGTGTCCAGACTACGGCCCCGATATGGTTAAATCGCTGATGAAAAAGCTGGACATGAACGAAAAGGGCTTTGCGCTTTTGATGAATGTTGCCCCATCCACAGTGCGTCTTTGGACCAGCGGAGCTGCACAGCCCTGCGGCACAGCAAAACGCCTCATGCAGATTTATGAAACCGGTCCGGAGATTGTTGGCAAGATTGCCGGAGGGCAGCTACCGGCAGATGGGAGGGATTGATGAATGACGGAGACAGATAGCCAGCCGATTGCGGAAAATGAGCAGGTCAAAGAACTGCTTGCTCTCCTAAAAGACAACAACACACCGGGATATGAAGAATTTTCCAAGCTGATCGGGCATGTGACCGGGATGGAGCAGCGTCTTTTGGAGGCAACCGAGGAATTAAAGGCAGTGCGTCAGGAAATGAAGGGATTACAGAACCATTCCCTGAAAGATACTCTCCAAAAGAGCTGTAAAGCTATGGAGATGAATATTTCCGTTATGCGTCACCGTCTTTCCGAACTCAAAGGCCAGATCATAAACGGGTGCAGGAATATCCTTGCCGATTTCAGGGAACGAGGTACTGTTGCTTTGAATGGGATCACACAGTTTTTACATGTCAGACCAGCGTTGGAATCCATTCAAAATGCAGCAGAAAAAAGTATGCAGGCCAGCAACAGGGCTGTTGCCAGAATTGACGCTTTCAGTACGGAATACCACGAAATGGGGCGGCATCTCAAAAATATGGGCCGTACCCTTCAAGGAAAACCTGCGGAGACAGACGCAAAAGAAAATGGGAAGATTGCCAAAGTGTTCAAAGGTGCTTTCAAAGTGGAGGGCGCCCTTATATCCTCCATTAACCGTAATACGGAGTGGGCACTTAATACCCTTGCCCGATTGGAACAGACTGCGGAAAGGCGCCCTTCTGTTTTGGAAGCAATGCGGGAACAGGCAGCAAAAACGGAACCGGCAAAAAAGCAGCCAGCACCTTCCCATGATAAGGAAAGCCGGTAATTGTCAGGTTCACATGAAAGGAGGAATTTGATTGAATCAGGAACCACTACCGCAGATTTATTTGATCCGCGATACAGACTTATCCGTCTTTGCGTATGAGATCCATATTTTTGCCGGAGATTTTCTTAGGGAATGCGAATTTAATATGCGTTCTCTGGCGACAAATACCGGGGCTGATTCCATTACTATCATGGGGAAAAATCACATGTGGCTTTCCGACGCCTTGTTTGCTTATTGTTCTACGGCAGACCTTCATCAAATGATCTTAACAACGGAGTTCATCGGAGCGAGGGCTTTCCTGTTTCATACGGATCGGAGCGAGGGCGGTCACTTGTACGGGGATGTTCTGATGATGGATTTAGACACGCTGCGGCAGGATATAAAAAGAAATATCCTCTATCCTTGCGGCGTCAATATCGAACGCAAAGATGGTTCAGCGGCCACGGTCAGCCTGAAAGAATGGACTGAAATGGAGCTTTACGAAAAAGATGCTCTGAAAAGCTGGGGATTTTCTTATGCCCCGAATCAAGTTACGGAATGGCAGTACCACTATTCCACGATGTTCAGACAGTGGATGGATCAGGCATTTCGTTATATGCCCCAGGATTTAGAAGAACGCCTGAATATGGAATATATGGAGGCAGCCCAGAACCCGGATATGGATAAGTACCGCATACCACAGGGAACGGCAAAGCAGATACTTCTTTATGACGAAGCCCCTGTGTATCGCCTTCTTCCATCCGGTTCGGAGAAAATCGTGCCCATCGCGGCAATCTCTACGGGCTTGTGGTATGAAAATTACCGGGAGTTTGCCATTGCACCGGAGGATTTAGGCGCTCTGGACAAACTGATCCGCAGGGAAACTGACCGGCTCACAGGAAACCTCCCACAACTTCACAAAAACGAGGAACGCCGCCCTGCCCCGGAGCGATAAGAATTCTACACTGACTGGAGGTGATGAAGATTGGCAGGAGTGCATGAAGATTTCGGTGAAAAGATCGGCGGTGCAAAAAAAGATCTGTGGAAAGACCGCGGACTGTATGCAGATGATCTGGAAGCCATGAATGAGCGCGAAGCCGAAAAATTTGTGAAAAAAGATAATGTCTGGAAAAAGCCGGACTATGCAGCCATGCTGGAGGAAGGGATTCCTCTTGGCGTGGTCTATTTTATCAAAAAAGCGAGGGACGGCTTAAGTGCTTCCCCTCAGTATTACCGCACGGATGACACCCCGGAAAAACGGACCGCGAGACAAAAGGAATATATAAAAACAGTCCGGGAATTGCAGACAGTGCTTTCAGATGTCCGTACTGTGGAGGATGCTGTGAGAGCCTATGACCGCTTTTTCGTTGACAATGGATATTTAGAAAAGGTACAGGGCTGGGGAAGCGGAATCCATTACCGGGCAACGAAAAAGGGACAGGACAATCCCGTGATCACAAACAAATTGTCCAATACTATGCTGATCCGCTCGGCTGAATATTTTGAGCGCAACTTTACTCAGAAAGCAAAAAAGGAACAGTTTTGTGTTTCCAAAGAGCAGAAAATACCGAAAGGTTATGCGATCCACTTCAACGACGGGAAACATACCTATTCTAAAAATGAGGACTGGAAACCCGGTACCTACTATGTGACAAAAGGCTATTCGATCCTGCGGACCAATTTTGAGACCAAAGAAGCTGCCCTGAAATGGGTGCAGGAACTTGCCAAAGGCAGGAACAAAAATGGGAAGATCCGGTTTGTCCCTCCCCAGCTCGCCCATGTCAAACGTACCGGCCCGGATTATCGGAATGGCGTGGAGATCACCGGACAGCATTATCTTGATACATTTGGATTCCGCGGCGGCGAGTTTGGAAACTGGATGAACCAGAACGACCGTCAGACCTCCCTTAACATGGGATTTGAAGCACTAAAGGATCTGGCGTCAGCCCTTAAGATCAGCGATAAAGATATTGCTTATCAGGGAACGCTTGCTATCGCTTTTGGTGCAAGAGGCAGCGGCAATGCTGCGGCTCATTATGAACCTTTGCGTACAGTCATCAATCTTACGAAAATGCACGGGGCAGGTTCGCTGGCACATGAATGGTGGCATGGACTTGACGATTATCTTGGTACAAAGATGGGCGCAAAAGGGATGCTGTCAGAACAGCCCCGCCTCTATGCGCCGTTCCAAAAACTCATTGACACCATGAAGTATAAACCGGAAACACCGGAACAGGCAGCAAAGCGCACGGAAGCACAAACAGAACGCACCCGGAAAAATGCGGCAAACTGGCTGGATTCCTCGGTTCTTGCCTCTCTGAAACGGTATGGCAATGAGGAACAGATGGAAACCTACGCAGTCTTGCGGGAAGCATTTTTGTCCGGCGAACCCGGCTCTGTGGGACAGATCAGCGCATTTAAGAAGAATGTTACCGGCCGGGTAATTCCCAAAAGTGAACGGGAACGGCTGGAAAATTTTGAGCGTATGCTTTCCAGGATGCAGGCGCAGGAAGCTCCGCAGATTGGACGGACGGAAACTGATTTTTACCGTAATTCGGTACGCATGGGAAAAGAATGTGAAAAAGACGGCGGTTATTGGGACAGCAATGTGGAAATGACAGCCAGAGCCTTTGCCTGTTATATCAAGGACAAACTGCCCTACACATCGGATTATCTGGCAGGCCATGCCGACTGTGCCCTTACCCTGGTTTCCGGTAAAGACGGAGAAATGGAGGTATTGAAAGCCTTTCCTGTGGGGGAAGAACGCCGTGCGATCAACGCTGTTTTTGACGAGATCATTCAGGATTTGAAACGGGAACAGCTATTGACCCATGCCGATGTAACGCTTCCTCTCTCTGTTTCTGAACTTCGTGAGGCAGCGGACGGTCAGCTATCCATGTTCGGCGTCGGCCGTCCTTCCGTGATGGATCAGCTTGCGGCAAACAGACCGGCAGATAAAAAATCACCGGCACAGACGATTTTCAGAAAAAACCATGAGCCGGAAATATAGCAGGAGGTGAACAGCATTTTGGAAGAAAACAGGGATTACCATGCCTACCGGTATGGCGACCACTTGACGCCGGGATCAGAGCTTAAAATTGAACACAGCGTAGTTTGTGAAAATGTGGATATTTCTACTCTGATCACAATGGGAACCGATAGCCTGGAAGCCATGCGCCAGGGAAGTATTGACGGGGAGCAGAAAGCCTATGAAATCGTGGTGGCTGCTGCAAAACAGTGGGAACAGCAGGCAGCGGCAACACAGACGATCAACCGGGCTTTGGAATATCTTCGTACACCGGAGATCGAACATACCGGCAACCAGTGGAAAGACACCGATAACTGGAGGGCGGATCAGAAAATCAGCAACCGGGTCTATCAGATGACCTGCAGTATTTGGGAAGATACGAAATATGACAGAGAAACCAAACAGAGTGTTCCGATTGCCTGGTATGTGACATGGGAAGTCCGTATTCATTCCCCGAAGCAGGGATATGGAGCAAAGATTGCCGGACAAAACCAGAAACGATATACAGATAAGAACGCAGCCATAAAATACCTGGACGGGCGAAAGAAAGCCTATTCCCATTTATTCACGGAAATTTCCCCGCCGATCCCGAAAGAATATGAGCACCATTTTATGGTTCACGGTACTCTTTTACCTGGCTATACGGTTGAAGGACTGGAACAGGCCAAAACGGAACATGCCGCCGCCGAGGTTTCGGAGGGCGGTATTTTTACACCCGAAAACCAGGAGAAGCCTTCCGTCCTGGGGAAGCTCTCTGTGGCAAAAACTCAGGAAAAAACGCCAACCACTCCCGGTACGGCAATGAAAAAGAAGGAGGATATACAATTATGAAAGTGTTAATGGTAGAGCCGGGCAAGTCCCCTTATGCTGCGGAGATCGAAAGTGGTCTGAAATCCTTGCAGGCGGCAGTGGGCGGAGATATTCAGGCGGTCTATCCGTATGAGGACCCGGTGGCTCTGATCTGCAATGAAGAAGGCAAGCTGATGGGGCTGCCTTTGAACCGAGCTCTCTTTGACGATGACGGCCACATCTATGATATTGTGTCCGGGAATTTTCTGATCGTTGGTCTTGGCGAGGAAAATTTTACAGACCTTTCCCCGGATCTGATGGAGAAATATGGGGAGCAATTCAAGTACCCTGAAAAATTTGCAAGGCTTGCCGGCGAGATCATTGCAGTCAAGCAGCCTGCAACCAATGAGCACCGGGAAAAACCGATGATGCACCATTCCGGCCCGGATTTGTAGAAAGAAAGGAGCCAATTATGTTAATGGCAGTAAATGAACCTTATGCCCTTATGGTGCAGCCGGACGATATTCTGATCTCTCCCCGTGAGGTAGATGAACATTTTGGGACGATGGTATGCTTTCATCCCCGCTATGCGCTGGGCGACCATCACAACCATATGGACAAAGATGACTTCCTGCGGGAAATGTATTTAGATACCGTAGGACATGATGAAGCCGGCATGAAACGCTATGAACGGATGGTAAACATTGTAAGCAGCCGTTTCCGGCATGGACCAAAGACAGAGGAACGGGCGATCGATGAAGCAATGCAGAAAGTAATTTCGGAAAAGTATCTGATGCTCCCCCTCTATCTCTACGACCACTCAGGTCTTGCCATGAGTACAGAAAGTTTCTCAGGCAGGGCTCCTCATGCAGAATGGGACAGCGGACAGGTCGGCTGGATCTATGTTTCCAAAGAAGATGCCCTAAAGGAATTTGACGCTGACAAGATGACCGGCGCCATCCGGCAGAAAGCGGACGCACTGATGCGCAGCGAAGTCGCCGCTTATGATTCCTATCTGCGTGGCGAATGTTATGGGTTTGAGCTTTATAAAAACGGGGAGCTGTCGGATAGCTGCTGGGGCTTTATGGGTAACTTTTCCGATGTGTTGAAAGATATGGCGGCATACCTCCCGGATGAGTGCAAAGGGATGGTCGATCATCTGGAGGAACAGGAACGCCCGGCTACGATCATCAAGACGCTTTTGAAACATGCTAAAATTCAGGTCGATCAGGCAGCAAAAGCCTTTGAACACGCTTCCCGACAGCAGGTTCTTGGGGAAAGCCGGTAAAAAGTTATTTCCATATTATAAATACCGATTTTATCAGAAAGGAGGATGCTCTTGCAGGAAGAACTCGAACAACGAACGGTTTCTGTTTCTATACAGGCAGCAAAACTGTCAGGGCGGGTACTGCGTGCGGCTATTGCTGCGGTACTCCAAAAGATGGAACAGGAACGCACAATGCCAAAAGTCGGGCGCAACAGCATGAAGCGGCTGACTTATAAAGACCCCGGAGCCAATACCATTGAAGTTTCAGGGCGAATCCGCTCTTTTGAACGGTATGCCAGAAAACATCAGGTACGCTACCATATAGAAAAGGAACTTGGGACCGATCCCCCAAAATGGACGGTATATTTCAAGGCAAACCAGGCGGATGCACTGACGGCAGCTTTTAAGGAATATACAAAGAAAGACCTTACACGCAGCACCAGACCGTCGCTGCTTACACAGCTTCATAAGTTCAAAGAACTGGCACAGTCGCTTGGCCGTGACCGTGTAAAGAACAAAGAACACGGAGGACCGGAACGATGAAGATTGATGCAGAAACATTGAAAAAACAGGTCATTCTCCATCTGCCTTATGTTCTGTTCCTTCTGGTATTTGCCAAGCTGGGCGAAGCGGTGCGGCTGGCTCCCGGAGCGGACGCTTCCCAAAAGCTGTTAGGACTGTCCGAAGGCTTTGCCCTTGCGTTTCAGAGTATGTGGCCGGGGGCGGCAATGGACTGGCTGATCGGTTTATGCGGTGCAGCCATTATGCGGCTGGCAGTCTATCTTAGAGGGAAAGACGCTAAGAAATACCGCAAAAATGTGGAATACGGTTCAGCTCGTTGGGGAAATAAAGCCGATATTGCCCCGTTTATGGACCCAAAGCCGGAAAACAATATCATTCTTACCCAAAGTGAAGGACTGATGTTAAACGGAAGGCCCAAAAATCCGGCCAATGCAAGAAATAAAAATGTACTGGTAGTCGGAGGATCAGGTTCGGGAAAAACGCGCTTTTTCATCAAGCCCAGTGCGCCCGTAAGGGCGGTATAAATCCTACCTTGAGCAAGTAGTAGGTAAAAGTATCAAGCGGCACTATGCCGCAACCTATCATTCCCCGTCTTACCCCAAAAGGGAAACCGGAGGGCGACCATAGCATGACGGAGGACACGGGGTGCCGAAACCTCAGAAGCGCCGGCGTGACGGAATGAAAATCCACGTATGAGGATGGAAGCTAAACTGCTTGAATGACAGCCTGAAATCGGGACCAAGAGCGTACCCCTGACGTAGAGAGGTTGTACTCGTCAGTACTCCTGACAGTCGCATTGTTCGGCTATGCGGCTGCTGATACTCGGAGCAGGTTCAGCCACGGGAAAGTGGAAAAAGGCGAACGTCACATACCGACAACGTGGAGAGCTTATTTATACCGTACTAAACGGGGATTGCCTAAAGTGAAATGCCAAAAGGCTATGAAAACGCTGAAATGCGGGATTCTGAATATTCACCACGGCAACAGAGTTCCCATAGTAGTCTGCGGACGGGAAAGCCGTCTACATGGCAAAGGGGAACAGTGAATCATTTTCAAAACAGAAAGGACGGTGTGTGAGACACTATGAGAAATCCGATTCATGTCTTGAAAAGCCTTGAAGAAAAGGCAAGTGTAAGTAACTACAAATATGAAAGATTGTATCGCAACCTATACAATCCAGAGTTCTATCTCCTTGCTTATGCGAACATTGCGAAATCGCAGGGAAGCATGACGCAGGGGGTGGACGGGCAGACACTGGACAACATGAGCCTGCCGAGAATCAACCGGATTATTGAAGCCATACGCAACAGGACGTATCAGCCAAAGCCTGCAAAAAGAAAGTACATTCCCAAAAAGAACGGGAAACTCCGTCCGCTGGGAATCACTTCTACTGATGATAAGTTGGTGCAGGAAGTGGTCAGAATGATTCTTGAAGCAATCTATGAGCCGACATTCAGCAATAATTCTCACGGTTTTAGACCGAAAAGAAGCTGTCACACGGCACTCACGCAAGTAAAGAAAAACTTCACAGGAGTTACGTGGATTGTAGAGGGAGACATTAAGGCGTGCTTTGATAACTTCGACCATCATGTGTTGGTTGACTTACTGCGAAAAAGGATTTCAGACGAGGCCTTTATAGGTCTCATCTGGAAATTTCTGAAAGCCGGATATATGGAGCAATGGCAGTATAACTGCACCTACTCCGGCGTTCCACAGGGCAGCGGTATCAGTCCGATATGTGCGAACATCTACCTCAGCGAACTGGACAACTATATGCAGGAATACAAAGAAAAGTATGACTGTGAGCCAGCACGCAGAAAGACGACCAAAGAATACGAACGGGCGTCCCGGAGGTACAAAAAGGCACGTAAAGCGTTAATGGGTGCAGAGAAATCCAATCCTGAACTGGTAAGAGAATTTAAGGATTCCAGAAGGGAGAAGATGAATCAGCATTACTACAATCCGTTCGAGGAAGGCTTCAAGAAAATCCAGTACAACCGCTATGCCGATGATTTTGTAATAGGCGTTATCGGTTCCAAAAAGGACGCAGAAAAAATCAAGGAAGATATAAAAATCTTTCTCCAAGAGAAACTGCATTTGGAAATGTCCGAGGAAAAGACGAAAGTCACCCATTCCAGTAAGCCGGTACGCTATCTGGGGTACGATTTCAAAGTAATCCATTCCAAGAACATGAAGCGTTGTAAAAACGGCGACATGAAACGGGTGTGGTATGGAAAAGTATTCCTGTATATGCCGAAAGAAAAATGGATTAAAAAAGCGATGGAACGGGGAGCGATACAGGTGAAACGCAACAATGACACAGGCAAAGAAATGTGGCGGCCTATGCCAAGGAAAGACCTGATGAACCGCAGCGACGCAGAGATTGTGTCTACTTTCAATTCCGAAATTCGAGGGTTATATAACTTCTATCGGATAGCAGAAAACGTAGGCGCATTGCACAAGTATTACTACATGGTGCGGTACAGCATGTTAAAAACTCTGGCAGGAAAGCACAGAACGAATGTCAGTGTTATTAAGAAGCGGCACATGGTAAACGGAGTACTGAGAATCCCATACGATACAACTAAGGGACGTAAATACTGCGAATTTTACCATGATGGATTCAGAAAGCACAGCGACGGCTATGACAATGTGGCAGACGTTATGCCGAGTTATAGGAAATATGACAGCAGGCACACGATAGTAAACCGCATAAAAGCCGGAGTATGCGAGATTTGCGGGGAACATGCAGACTATTTATGTATGCACCACGTAAGAACGCTGAAATCGCTGAAAGGCAGGGATATATTTGAGCAGAAAATGCTGAAAATGAGAAGAAAATCTCTGGCTCTCTGCCCTGACTGCTTTGAACTCTTACACGAAACCAAAGAATCAAGGTGATTCATGGAAAGCCGGATACGCTGAGAGGTGTACGTCCGGTTTGGGAGGCGGTTCCCTGAAACCTACTGATGAAAGTCAGCAAGGCGCAGGGTGCCTACCTCATATCTGATGCAAATGCACAGTTCCTACGTCGTCACCGATCCGAAAGGTACAGTCCTTGTGGAATGCGGAAAGATGTTACAGCGAGGCACGCCAAAGCTGGACAAGGACGGAAAGCCTGTGCGGAATGAAAAAGGAAAGATCATCTATGAGCCCTATAAAATACGGGTATTCAATACGATCAATTTTCAGAAAAGTATGCACTTTAACCCATTCGCCTACATTCATTCCGAGAAAGATATTTTGAAAATCGTCACGACTCTGATCTCCAATACCAAAGGCGAAGGAAAAGCCGGAGACGATTTCTGGGTCAAGGCAGAAACCCTGCTCTATACGGCACTGATCGGATATATCTACTATGAAGCCCCGGCAAACGAACAGAATTTTGCCACACTGGTAGAAATGCTGAACGCAATGGAGGTCCGTGAGGATGATGAATCGTTCAAAAATGCCGTTGACCTTCTCTTTGACGCGCTGGAACAGAAAGACCCGGATCATTTTGCCCTGCGTCAATATAAGAAATATAAGCTCGCTGCCGGTGATATATGCTCTAAGTGACTTCTTAATCATGATTTTGTCATGGTTAGTGAAGCAATCACTTAGAGCATTTTTGTTTCAGGAGGTACAGCTATGAGAAACGAAAAAATCACCCCACTGTACGAGCGCCTGAGCCGGGACGATGAGTTACAGGGCGAGAGCAATTCCATATCCAACCAAAAACAGATGTTGGAGGATTTTGCTCGCCGGAACGGGCTGCCAAATCCTACGCATTTTACAGATGACGGTATCTCAGGCACCCGGTTTGACCGCCCCGGATTTTTGGCGATGATGGAGGAAGTGGAGGCAGGGCGTGTAGAGGCAATCGTCATCAAGGACATGAGCCGGTTAGGACGCGACTATCTGAAGGTCGGTCAAGTTATGGAGGTTTTGCGGCAGCGAGGTGTTCGTCTGATTGCCATCAACGACGGTGTAGACAGTCTGAAAGGTGATGACGATTTTACCCCGTTCCGCAACATCATGAATGAATTTTACGCCCGTGATACCAGCCGGAAAATCCGCTCTGTGTTTAAGTCAAAAGGCATGAGTGGTAAGCACCTGACAGGCACCGTGATTTACGGCTACTTATGGGACGAAAAGCGGGAGCATTGGCTGGTAGATGAAGAAGCCGCCGAAGTGGTACGCCGTATCTTTTCCCTCACGCTGGAGGGATATGGGCCTTATCAGATTGCTTGCAAACTATCCGCAGACCGGATTGAAATTCCTGTCGTACACCTTGCCCGCTTCAACGAGGGTGTGAACCGTTCAAAGCCGGTCAAAGACCCCTATGGATGGGGATCATCTACCATCGTGAACATTTTGAAAAAGCGAGAGTATTTAGGGCACACCATCAATTTCAAGACCCGCAAGCACTTTAAGGACAAGAAAAGCCACTATGTTTCTGAGGACGAATGGACGATCTTTGAGAATACCCATGAAGCCATTATCGACCAGCAGACCTTTGATTTGGTGCAGAAAATCCGCAGCAATGTACGGCGTTATCCAAACGGCTGGGGCGAAGCGGCTCCCCTCACAGGCTTGCTCTATTGTGCAGATTGTGGCGGCAAGATGTATGTCCACCGCACCAACAATGGCAGGCGGATTTCTCAATATACCTGTTCCAATTATACCAAAATTCCGTGTGGGACACTATGCCCCACTCAACACCGTATCAATGAGAGCGCTGTTCTGACATTGGTTTCCGACACGCTCCGGGCTATCGCTGAATATTCCAGAAATGACCGGACGGAATTTATTCACACTGTTCAGGAGACGCAGGTTGCTCAACAGAGTGCCGATATATCGAAAAAGCGCAGGCGTTTGGCTGCTGCCCAAAAGAGAGCCGGAGAACTGGAAAAACTGATTTGCAAAATCTATGAGGACAACGCCCTCGGCAAGCTGCCGGATGCACGATATAAGGCGCTTGATGCACAGTATGCCAAAGAGCAGGATGCACTTGAGATTGAAATTGCAGAGCTGGAAAAGGCTGTTACCGGCTATGAGCAGAGCCAGAAATCAGCAGAGAAATTTATAGCCCTGATTGATAAGTATGAGAATTTTGACACGCTGACAAACACCATGCTCAACGAGTTTGTAGAGAAAATCCTTGTCCACGAACGCGCCCGAAAAGGCAGCCAGGACACCACGCAGGAAATTGAAATCTACTTCAATTTTTTAGGGCGCTATATCCCACCATCCTTACAGCCGGTTCCTTTAACCCCGGAGGAACAGGAAGAACTGCGGAAAAAAGAAGAACGCAAGGACAGGCTTCATCAGAATTATTTGAAGCGGAAAGCCAGCGGCGCACAGAAACGGTATGAGGACAAAATCAAGGCGAAGAAAAAAGCGGAAATGGACGCTAAGAAAGCCATGATCCGGGCTGAGGATATGAAAAAAGGTGTTTTTTCTACTATCGGGCAGCTACCAAAAGAAGAACCGCGCAAAGGCAGCATAGCAGCCAGCGCAGCAGTCTAATCATCACGGAGCAAAGGAGCATGAATATGAGTAAGTTGACTTACATTCGTTGTGGAGATTATGATATACCCAACCTAAAACTTTCTGAACAGCCGGAAACTTCTATCGGCAAGTACGGCAGAATGCGAAAATCCTACCTAAAGGAACATCGCCCCATTCTCTACAACCAACTGCTGATGAGCGAGAAGCTGTATCCGCACCTGATAGAGATTGACCGGACAGCGCAGGAGCGTGTGGACACCATGTTGCCTCACATGATGGAGACTGCGGGTGTCACGGAAGAACTGAAAGCCTGTGATCCTATGCGTTGGGTGGGGCTGATGAACACATTAACGGCACAGATTGAGGAAATTTTAATCAGGAAACTGATTTGCAGCTGAATGGGAGGTGCGGGAAATGCTGACCTTTGAAAAGGTTTTGAAAGTGTTTCAGGCATATCTGGAGGATGACCCTCTGTATGAGGTGGTTCAGACCAGTCATGGTTATACATTGATGGCATGGGAACCCCACCGGAATGACTGGTACAGCGCTGAAATACAGAAAACCCCGGAGGATTTACGGAACGCTTTGTTGGGTACATACGCCAACTTTCTGGAAGATAAGATTACTGGAAATGACCGTGACCTGACTGTGACAGAAACCGGAGAAATCCAGCAGAGGTGTCGGGAACTTTTGGAAAAGTGCCGGGAACCTTGATATAGAAATGCCAGAAGGAGGCCGCGATTATGCGTCCTCCTTCTGCTTCGCAGTCTGTTCCATTTTGAGCGCCCCGTCTATGGCACCTTCGATAATCGGCAGGTATTCTTCAGGGCAGAGTTTCAGCTTGTGGCTGACCCGCTGCCGCTGTTCGCTTTCTTCTCGCATAATCTCCGGGTTAAAATACCGTTCCACGGGAAGTCCGCAGACCTTAATCAACTGGATCATCACAGGCAGGCTCGGAATCGCACCTTGATTCTCAATGTTGGCAAGATACCGCCATTCAATCCCAACCATTTCTGCCAATGTTTTTCGTGCCAGACGCTTTGCCTCTCGTGCAGCTTTGACATCTGCGCCGAAGGTTTCAAAACCGGGACAATCTTCAACTTTCGCCATATAACATCACCCAGTTACATTGTATAATTCATACTTTGCCCGTGGAATGTCGCTATATGCAGGTTGGTTGAAGTTTATAATTCATATATTACATCTTATATTTTTCAAGAACAGGAATTACAATAGAAGGGAAATGAAAAAAGTAAAAGAAAAATTTCTAAAGTTAAATCCTTTTGGGTTACTCAGTTGTATATTAAGTGTAAGGCGTTTTACACATGGAAGGCGGTGACACGGTATCGAAGATTTCATACTAATTAAAAAAATCCAGTCGGGTGACACAGATGCATTTGAGATAATTGTCCGAAAATATTATCAGTCAATTTATCTATTTTGTTGTCGGCGATTGAACGGCAATCCAGATACCGCCGCAGATATTACACAAGATGTTTTCTTGAAATTGTTGGAGAATATTCAATCAGTACGAAAGATCGGGAAATTTCAAAACTACCTGCTAACGATTGCTGTTAATACCTGTAACAATTATACTAAGAAAGCAAAACCCCTGTATATGGATTTAGAAACTCTTGAAGATATAGAAGATACTGATAATGCCTTTGAAAAAATTGAGCTTAACGAACTTAAAGCGCAAATTCAATATGCAATCAACACATTACCGGACTATCAAAAAGAGGTCATCATTTTACGATTTTATTATGATTTGAAAATCCGAGAGATTGCAACCATTACAAAAGCTAGTGTTTCTACTGTAAAATCTAGGCTCCAACAGGGGATTAAAAAACTGGAACGATATTTGGCTGATTTTAGAGGAGGCGATAATGTATGACCCAAAAACAAAATGGTGTATTAGAATGGTTGCAGAGTTGTGAAACGCCTGCTCCATCTGAACCTAAAATTAAAGCAGTAATCGTAGCTGGAAAAAGTTACATGAATAGTTCTGAATTCAATAAAAATTCAATGCGAGATATTATATTGAACCAACTTCAATTTCTGCCGCTTTCTTTCTGGATTGTTCAAATAATACTCACTATATGTGCAGTATTATTAGCATGTATCCTGGGCCAATGGAGGGTTCCATTTTATTATCCATTGACAATCCTTGCAGTTATGGTTCCATTCCTTGCGTTATTAGGTGCAATAGAAATATCTAAAAGCAACATCTATGGTATGTGGGAAATTGAACAGTCTAGTAGAACAACGCTGGTAAAAATTGTAGCAGGTCGTATGCTGATTATTGGAGTAATCAACCTTTTCCTAATAACAGTCATTTTAATTTCAATGGCATATATTTACCAGAAATCAATGATTGAAATGGTGTTGTATGGTTTGATTCCATTTAATATTTCTTGTACTTGTTATCTTTTTATATGCGCGAAAAGCAGGACAAACGATAGCTTGTATCATTTAATCGCTTGTATGATTTTTCTTTCTGGAACATTTTCTCTTGTACTCCATCAGCGATTTATATTTGAAGCGTCTATGTTCTGGGGATGGATTGGATTTTATGTGTTATCTATTATCCTATTAGGGAAAACACTTCAACTGTACTTGAAAAAAGAAAAAATGATTGGAGAATTGATATGGAACTTACAATAAATGATCTTTCAAAAGAATATGGAAGAAAAAAAGCTGTAAATCATTTCAGCGCAAAATTAACAAATGGTGTTTATGGTCTACTCGGGGCAAATGGTGCGGGCAAGACAACTTTGATGCGAATGATTTGCGATGTCCAAACTGAAACGAAAGGAGCCATTTTTTTTAACGGGAAAAACATTCATGATTTGGGCGAGAAATATCGTAATATCTTAGGCTACCTGCCACAAAATTTTGGCTATTATCCTAACTTTACAGCGTATAAATTTTTGATGTATATCTCTGCAATAAAGGGGCTGCCGCCTAAAAAAGCCCATAATCGCACAATGGAGCTGTTGCAGGTTGTTGATCTGCTCACACAGAAAAACGAAAAAATCAAAACTTTTTCCGGCGGTATGAAACAACGCTTGGGAATTGCTCAAGCATTACTAAACGATCCCCGTATTTTGATTTTGGATGAACCTACAGCTGGACTTGACCCGAAAGAGCGGGTGCGGTTTAGGAATCTGATTAGTTCTTTGGCAGAAAATAGAATTGTAATTTTGTCCACTCACATTGTTTCTGATGTTGAATATATCGCAAATGAGATTCTGATTATGAAAAATGGCGAGTTAATTCAACATGGTTCTCCAGAAGAAATTTTGAAGCCGATTGAAAAATGTGTTTGGGAATGTGATGTATCTCGAAAAGAGGCCGAAGAATTAGAATTGAACTATGTAACAGCAAATCTGAAACATAATAATGGTGCAGAACGGCTGAGGATTATTTCTCAAGAAGCACCATGCAGAACCGCTTGGAATGTTGATCCAACATTGGAAGATTTGTATTTATACTATTTTGCGGAGGTATCCGAGCATGAATGAAATGATAAAAGCAGAACGAAATAAAATATGTTCGAGAAAGCAAACACGAATGTTGTTTTTAGCTGGTATGGTTCTTATCGTTGCCTATTTTTTCTTTTTTCAATTTAATTATCAAAATGTTTTCTATGATTATGACCTTGAAAAAATGGCATTAGCAAGCGGTTTTACAGCCATTGAACAACGGAAGGAAGTAGCAGAAATATTTGAAGGAAAACTCTCTCAAAATACATTACTTACTATGCAAGAAAAAATCGACCAAGCAAAACAAGCAACTGTTGGACAAGATGAAAATTCTGCTTTTTCTGCTGTTCATGTTTATCGTGACCAAGCGGCGATTCTGGAATATTTGACAAATTCTGATGGTAGTTTTAAGTCACTCGAAACAGCATATCCAAATAGTCCAACTGTGACTTTAGGATATTGCGATGGCTGGGATAAGCTATTATCTGGAATGGGGAGCATCTTGTCCATAATGATATGTTTAATTGTTGTAATCACTCTATCTCCTGTTTTCTCAGAAGAGTATGCACTTCATACAGATAGCATTATTTATTCGGCTCGGTATGGCCGAACCAAACTCACAACTTCAAAAATTATAGCGGCCTTGGAAGTTGTAATTGGCACATACCTCTTGTATTTACTGCTAAATTTAGTTCTGTATGGCTGTACCTATGGGTTACAGGGGTGGAATGTAAGCATTCAATCTTCATTACATTATGCTTCTTCAATATATAATTTGACCTTTTTGCAAATGTTCTTTATCTCTGTAATATTGAATATTTTTGGGATTGTAGCCTTGACAACTATTACATTGTTTTTAAGTGCTCAAATGAGTTCTCCTGTTACAGCGCTTATTACTTCTTGCGTCATCTGCTTCTTGCCAGTTGTGTTTGATTTTAATGATAGCCTTCCTGTTTTACAAAAAATGCAGGAAATTTGCCCGATTTTTATGCTTCATACAAACGGTATATTTTCTGATATGAAAACATATTTCGGTATGAGCCAGCCGGTCTTTATGATCATCCTTAATGTTGGATTGATATTCGTATTTTATAGACTAACAAAAAATATATCAAAGAAACATCAAGTTACAGGGTAATTTTGATGAAAGAGACAAGTTGGGTTAGTTGTCCTATATGCCATAATAAAACCCGAATAAAAATACGAATTGACACGGAATTAAGGAATTTCCCCTTGTTCTGTCCAAAATGTAAACAGGAAACGCTCATTCATGTAAAGCAACTGAATATATCCGTTATTAGAGAGCCAGACGCATAGACGCAGAGCCGATAACACGCAGGCTAACATGACTGCTGTTATCGGCTTTTCATATTCTTTTAAACCTGCCCCGCCTAATGGGGAAAGAAAAAAACCGTAGCTGGGCAGGTTGATTTTGTGCGCTTACTCTAGATACCCTGGCGGCGGTTTTGAGAAATCAGAGCCGCCGTTTCTTTTCGTCTACCCTAAACCAACGACGACCCAACACCGTGTAAATCCACGGCGGCATATAGGAGGATGCCGCCGTGTCTATGTTTGCGTCTTTTCACAGTATCCATGATCTGCACCAGTTAAAAAAAGCCTGTTCCCAGCAGCGGAGCAATGCGGTCAGAAGTATGCACTATACCATGTAACTAAACAGCAAAATATACTCTATTACGCTCGTATGGCTTTATGCCGTCCGGGCGCTTTTTTGTCCCTATGGAGCCGGAACATCGGGTCAGCATGGCCCGAACTTTATCCCCAGTGCCGCTCCCCGCCGCCTCATTCAGATTTACCAAAAAATCTGAATGGAGGAAAGGCAGATGGAAGTTACCATCAATTATAACGGACAAGCTGTGACCGTGGAGGTCACGCTGGAAGTCTATGAATTTCTTGACCGTGCCGATCACAAGACGGAAAACCTTGCCCATGAACAGCGGCGGCATTGGGACGGGCGGGAGTTTGACGAGTACATAGCTTTTACCGAGGGCGTGGGCGTTTACAGCGAAACGCCGGAGGAATACCTTTGCCGCATGGAAACGCTGCATGATCTGATGGCTGTTCTGGACACCTGTACCGAGGCCCAGCGCCGCCGGTTCCTGCTCTATGCGCTTGACGGGCTGAGCCTTGCGGAGATCGGTGTGCTGTGCGGCTGCTCCAAAGTAGCTGTTTATCAAAGTGTGGAGGCGGTCAGAAAAAAATTTATAAATTTCTTTGAGAACAGGCTTAACGAATGACCTGTTTTCTGGCTACCAAGTGAAAGGGATCATTTCCCTTATCTCAGCGAGGGGCGGACAGCGGACGAGCTGTCCGCCTCTCCGATTTTCAGGAGGTAAGCCTATGAAAACAATCAATCTGCGGTGGATGTATCCCCACTACCGGCATGACGAGTTTGTGGATGTTACGGACGAGGTATGGGCAGCGATGTATCAGGCCCAGCGGGAGATGGAGAACTATGAGCGTCGGAAAGTCTACCACCGCGCCTACTACTCTCTGGACGCATACAGCTGGCTGGAAAATTACGCACTGGAACACAGCAGATCGCCGGAAGATATTTTGCTGGAACGAGAAGAAATGACCACCCGCCTGCACCTGATTGCAGCTCTGCCTGCGGCTCTGGCTCATGCCACTCCGACACAGGCCCGCCGTGTTCACGCCTACTACATTGCCGGTATCAAGCAGCCGGAAATCGCCCGGAGAGAGGGTATCCATAGCAGTAAGGTCAGCGTTGCCATCCACCGGGGGCTGCGGAATATGCGCCGCTGCTATGATGACCTTTTTCAAACAGAGTGAGGGCGTGCCTATGCAGACCATCAATCTCAAACAATATTATCCATTTTGCAAAGAGGACATTTTTGTGGAGGTGTCCGATGAGATCGTCGAAGCGTTTCTTCTGGACAAGAGAGCCGAGGCCGCCAGAGATCGCAAGATGTTCCGGTATAAGGCGTTTTATTCCCTCGATTGTAACGATGGAATCGAAAATGCCGCCATCGGCTGGGCGCAGCCATCTCCGGAGGACTACCTGATAGAAAAAGAAGAATTAGCCGAATATGAAGAACTGATACGGCGATTGTACGAAGCCATTTCTTCCCTGCCGCCTATGCAGGCTCGCCGTGTCCACGCCCGCTATATGCTGGGTATGAAAGTGAAAGATATTGCCGCAATGGAGGGTATCACGCCATCACAGGCGGGAAAATCCATCCACGCTGCACTGCGAAGGCTGCGCCGGTACTTTGCGCGTCAGAAATGGACGGTCAATCTATGAGTATTTCCAAAGAAAAGAGGTGCATGACATGAACGAAAAAAATACAGCCCACCCCCAAAAAGAAGAACGGGAGAAAGTACTGAAGGAGATCCGGCAGCTTGAAAACCGAAAGAAGATTTTGGAGAACAAGCAGCGAAATGAAGAACGCAGGGTTCGCACCCGCCGCCTGATTGAGCGTGGAGCCGTTTTGGAGGGGATTTTCCCGTTGGCTCCCGACCTTTCCGGCGCAGAGGTCAAAGCATTTCTGATTACCCTGTCCCATCTTCCGGGGGCTGCGGAATTGACTGCAAACCTGCCAAAATCCGGGGACACGCCATAAGTCCCTTGTTTACAAGGGCGCACTTATACACCGTTGCCGGTGTCGTGCGCCCTGCCGGGGGCTGTTGCGTACTTCGTCCGCGATGGGGCGCTACACTCCCCAAACCCCTTGTACGCCCCGCGCAGCCAAACACACGCTTCGCGTTTGTTCGGCTCCACGGAGCCTGAAATATCCCCGCCGAAAGAAGGTGCCACCCATAGATTTTTGTCATATCCCCGTCAGTATTATCAAGCGCAGCGCAGGCCGTTCTGCTGTTGCCGCAGCTGCTTACCGCAGCGGAACCAAGCTGACAAATGAATGGGATGGAATGACCCACGACTACACCCGGAAAGGCGGCATTGTCCATGCGGAGATCATGCTGCCTGCCCACGCGCCGCCGGAATTTGCAGACCGATCTATCCTCTGGAACAGCGTGGAGCAAATCGAGAAAGCAAGGGACAGCCAGCTTGCCCGCGAGATTGAAGCAGCCCTGCCCCGTGAACTGTCCGGCGAACAGCAGCTTGCCCTTGTGCGTGCCTATGTGAAGGACAACTTTGTAGGCAAAGGAATGTGCGCCGACTTTGCTATCCATGACAAGGGAACCGGCAACCCCCATGTTCATATCATGCTGACCGTCCGGCCCCTGAAAGAAAATGGCGCATGGGGCGCAAAGTGCCGCAAGGCATACGACCTGGACGAGAATGGACAGCGTATCCCGGACGGGAAAGGCGGCTGGAAGAACCACCGGGAGGACACCACCGACTGGAACGACAAAGGGAATGTGGAGATTTGGCGGGCGGCATGGGCGGCCTGCACCAACAGGGCATTGGAGGCCGCCGGTCATCCCGCCCTGGTAGACCACCGCAGCTACAAGCGACAGGGCATTGATAAAATCCCCTCTGTCCATCTGGGGCCAGCCGCCAGCCAAATGGAAAAGCGCGGTATCCGCACCGACAAGGGAGAAGTAAACCGGCAGATCGCCGCCGACAACAAGCTGCTGAAAGAAATCAAAGCCCGCATTACCCGTCTTTATCGCTGGTCGAAAGCCGAAACGGAAAAACCACAAACACAGCAAAGCAGCTTGACCGCCTTGTGGGAGGCCCAGCAGCAGCTCAAGCGGCCTGACACCCGCACCGGCAAAATCCGGGCTTTGCAAGAAAGCGCTGCACTATTCAGCTTTTTGCAGGCAAACGGCATCCAGTCTATGCAGCAGCTTCATGAAAAAATCGCTGATATGAACAGCCGTTACTATGACCTGCGCGGAAAGATCGTCAAGGCCGAGCGCCGGATCACTACCCTTACCGAGCGCGGGGAGATGTGGGAACAGTACAACCAGTACAAGTCCATCCACAAGCAGCTTGCCAAAGTAAAGCCGGAAAAACGGGAACAGTTTGAACAGCGCCACAGCCGGGAACTGATCCTCTATGACGCAGCGGCCCGGTATCTGAAAGAACTGAAAGACAACGGCGAGGCAATCACCCCGAAGGCATGGCAGCGGGAAATCGACCAGCTGACCGCCGGAAAGCAGACGGATACGCTTGCCATGAAATCAATGCGGGAGGATTTGAAAGCAGTGGAACGGCTCCGCAAAACCGCCGAGCAGTTGTCCCGACAGGAACGGGACAAACCTCACGACCGGGAACCGGAGCGGTAAGGGCTACCGTGTTTTGGCGTACTCCTTTTAGGCGCGTCGCGTTTCACGACACCCTTTTGCACACAGAAAAACCGCCGTACAGGTTTCCCCATACGGCGGCAGTCGGTTTATTTGCCGAACAAGTCGCTGTGTGTGCCGGTGCGGGCCAGCGTCAGCACCAGAACATCATCTTCTATGCGGTAGACAAGCAGCCAGTCCGGGAGAATATGACATTCCCGATGGCCTGCCCAATCGCCGGACAGGTCATGGTCACGGTTCTTATCTGGCAGCGGTTCGCCCATTGCCAGCAATGCTACGACCTGCTCCAACAGCTCAATTTTCAAGCCACGCTTTATAGCTCGTTTGTAGTCCTTTTTGAAACTGGTCGTGTACTTGACGGTATATTTGGTTTCTTTCATCTTTTCAGGTCAGCAAACAACTCGTCAAGGTCATTGTAGCCCTTTACAGACGGGTCTTTTGCAATCCTTTCCGCTTCCAGCATGGCAGCAACCGTTTCTTTGTTCGGCTGTTCCAGCCTTACTTCAAAGGGAATGCCGCCTTCACGAAGCGACTGGCGCACAAAGATGTTAAACGCCGTAGTCAGGTTCATGCCAAGTTCAGTAAACAGTGCGTCCGCCTGTGCTTTCAAATCTGCGTCCATGCGGATACTGATGTTTGTGGTATTTCCAGCCATACGATCAACCCCTTTCTGCTGGCAATTATAGTATATGCCATTTGCACGAAGAAAACAATACTTTGCACGAATATTTAACAATAAATTCATTCAAGGAGGTTACCTGCTTTGTGAGAGAAATCATTTATGAAGAACGACAAGACTGAACCTATCCCCGTCATGGATTACCGCCAGTACCGCAGAGCGCGGAGGCTGGTGCATGAGTGCTGCAACTACATCGACGGAAATTGTATCGCCCTGGACGATGGGGAGGAATGTGTCTGTGTCCAGTCTATTTCCTACTCCCTGTTGTGCAGGTGGTTTCGGACGGCGGTATTGCCGCAGGATAAGGAACTGGAAACGGCGCTGTTCCACCGGCTGAATGCGAAGAAATGCGCCGTATGCGGGGCGCTGTTTACCCCCCGTTCTAACAGGGCCAAATACTGCCCGGAATGTTCCACTCGCATGAAGCGGATCAACGCCGCAAAGCGCAAGCGGAAACAACGGGAGAAATGTCACGCTTTAGGGGCTGAAAAACCCTTGTAAATCAAGGATTTTTTCGAGGGTGTCAAAGGCAGGCTGATAGATTTATCCTCCGACCCCTAAAACGGCCTTAAAATGCGTACAGAATCCCAAGAGAAACCCCAAGGAGGAACCCTATGTCAGACAACCGAAAATATTATTACCTGAAACTCAAAGAAAACTATTTTGACGATGATTCCATCGTGCTGCTGGAAAGTATGCAGGATGGTGTGCTGTATTCCAACATTCTGCTCAAGCTGTATCTGAAATCGCTGAAACATGGTGGACGGCTTCAACTTGACGAGGACATTCCTTACACGGCGCAGATGATCGCCACCATCACCCGCCAGCATATCGGCACTGTGGAGAGGGCCTTGCAAATCTTCCTGAAGCTGGGCCTTGTGGAAGTGCTGGACAGCGGCACCTTCTACATGAGCAATATTGAACTGCTGATCGGCCAGTCCTCCACCGAGGCCGAGCGAAAGCGGGCGGCGAGGCTCCAAAACAAGGCTCTTTCCGCGCCCCGGACAAACGGCGGACATTTGTCCGACATTCGTCCACCAGAGATAGAGTTAGAGAAAGAGATAGAGATAAAGAGAGAGATAGAGAAGGGACGCTCCGCCCGCGCCTATGGCCGTTACCAGAATGTTTTCCTGACGGACGGGGAACTGGCAGACTTACAGGCCAGCTTTCCCACCGTATGGGGCCAGTACATCGAAAAGCTGTCCGAGTACATGGCCTCTACCGGCAAGCGGTATCAGAGCCATGCAGCGACCATCCGGCGCTGGGCCGGTGAGGACGCTAAAAAAGCTGTCACACCCTCACGCAACCGGGATTACAGCGTAAAGGAGGATGAAACTGTATGATTGAGATTACCGCAGAAATCCGGGCGTTCATCGACAAGGCAGCTGTCGGTGTGGAATTGGCCGGGGACGAGTATATAGATCCGTCAGACGGTCTCATCCACTGTAAGAAATGCGGCGGACAGAGGCAGACCGTTGTGCCATGCTTTGGGAAATCCGGCTACTTTATGCCGCGCTGCATCTGCCAGTGCCAGCGGGAGGCTGAGGAGCAGCGCAAGGCTGCTGAAGAACGGCAGCGCCGCATGGAGCGTATCAAACGCCGAAAGGCACAGGGCTTGCAAGACCGTTATCTGTACGACTACACATTTTCCAATGATAACGGGCAAAACCCATTGATGGACAAGGCTCACGCCTATGTGGAGAACTGGAAAGAGGCATATAAGAGCAATATCGGGCTTTTGCTGTTTGGAGATGTGGGAACCGGCAAGTCTTTTTTCGCCGGATGTATTGCCAACGCTCTACTTGACCAGGATGTGCCGGTGCTGATGACGAACTTCCCCACCATTCTGAACCGCCTGACCGGGATGTTCTCTGAGGACAGGTCAGAGTTTATTGCCAGCTTTGACGAATATGACCTGCTTATCATTGACGATCTGGGTGTAGAGCGCAGTACAGAATATGCTATGGAGCAGATGTTTTTCGTCATCGACAGCCGCTATCGCAGCCGCAGACCCATGATTATCACAACAAACTTGAAACTGTCCGAGTTGAAAAACCCGCCTGATCTGGCTCACGCCCGTATCTATGACCGTATTTTGGAACGGTGTGCGCCGATTCTTTTTGACGGGAAGAATTTCCGGGAAGAAAATGCCGGTGCTACCCGACAGACAGCAAAAGACATTGTAAACAGTAAGCAAGACTGATTTTTTACCGGGCGGCACAGACCCGTTCGGAGAAAGGAGCGCCATGAACAGAGAACCTCGTACTATGCAGGTGGCAGACGCCGCTACTGCATCCAGAGCGCCGAAAAACACGCCAGCGATGGTAAAGAAAATCGGCAAGACAACCTACAAGGTTCATGTCCATTTCAGCAATACCAGCACAGAAACCATGAGCGATAAAATCAAGCGTATGCTCAAAAATGAAATTCAGCAGATGTGAAAGACTGATAAACGAAGCCGCCTTGTGCTAAACTGATGATGGTACGCACCAAAATTTTTGTCAAGGAGGATACGAAAATGCTTTACACAGAAAAAGAAAAACATGAAATTGAACGGGTAAAGGAGGTCTTTGCGGAACATCTGCGGCAAAGCCCTGATTTTGAACTGCTCTGGTCGGACAAGGTAGGCTATGTCTGGCTGACGATTGGCGTAAATCCAGTCTATGTGGATACCGGTATCAGAATCGAATCTGCCGCCGATCTCTGTTACAGGTGTTTGGACGATGTAGCTACGGATGTTTTATATATGACGGGCAACGATCACGCGCTGGAAGCAGCCGATCCGCTGGAATTGGCCGAAATCAAGCGGCGCTGGGAGCCATATATCAACCAGCTGCCAGACTATGCGTATCTCTGCAAAGACCTGCTGAACGGAAAAATGTAATCTATCAAACGAGGTGTCAGGAGCCATACAATGCTTCTGGCACCTTTTTTGTGGATTTTTTGTGAATTTGATTAAAAAGTCCTTGACAACTCGTTTCTGGAAAAACAGCAAAGTCGATCCTTATTTCCTGTGCTTCCAGACTGGCTCCTTTTGACATTAAAGAAGTCAGGGAAATTACCATGTATGACGAACTGGATCTGGATATGCTGGGGGATGAACGGACTGCTCTTTTCCTTATTATGAGTGATACGGACGGGACCTTTGCATTTTTGATCAGTCTGATCTATTCCATTTTGTTTAACCGCTTGTGCGAACGGGCAGATGATATATATGGCGGAAGGCTTCCCATCCATGTACGCTGCCTGATCGACGAGGCGGCAAATATCGGGCAGATCCCGAACCTGGAGCGTCTTATGGCGACCATCCGAAGCCGTGAGATCTCTGCCTGCCTGGTGCTGCAGGCGCAAAGCCAGCTCAAAGCCCTGTATAAAGACAACATGGACACCGTCATCGGTAACTGTGACGCCTCTCTTTTCTTAGGAGGCAAAGAAGAAACCACCTTAAAAAGCTGGAACTCCCTATTGGGGAAAGAGACCATCGACCTGTATAACACCAGTGTCACAAAGGGCAATCAGGAATCCCACGGACAAAATTTTCAAAAGCTGGGAAAGGATCTGATGTCGGTGGATGAACTGGCAGTTATGGACGGGGGCAAATGTCTGCTGCAGATCAGGGGTGTGCGGCCGTTCCTCTCCCGGAAATACGATATAACCAAACACCCAAATTACAAACTGCTTTCCGATTTTAATGAGAAGAACGCTTTTAATATCGAAAAGTTTCTTTCTACCCGGATGCCGATGCGTCCCGGTGAACGATACCGCAATTATGAAGTCACAGCCGAAGATCTGGCTTCCCAGACTTTATAGAGTTGTTCCTGCCTGTCAAAGCATGATGCCCCGGCAGGCTTTGTTTTTGTCACGATGAAAGGAGGATTTTTTGAGGATTCGTGATTCTCCCTGAAAAGTAAATAACCGCAGGATTCTTCCTGCCCCATGCCGCCGTGCTGTTTGAAACAGATTTTTTTCTAAAAACAGTGCGGCGACTTTTTTTGTTTCCGGCCTGATACGGCCATATCACAAATTAAAATTTCTGAAATTAAAGGAGGAACATTATGGCATTTTTTGCAAGCGCGATTGATACTTTGAAGATCCTTGTGATCGCCCTGGGCGCAGGTCTGGGCGCATGGGGTGTTGTAAACCTTCTCGAAGGTTACGGAAATGATAACCCAGGTGCAAATGCTCATGTGCGGTAAAGTAATAAAAAGATTTAGGTAGCCGCCTTAACTATTCCTAAATAAGATAATATGCACAGTATTTTCTCGTAAATAGAAAATAAATTATTGCATTTTACCAATTATTATGTTAAAATGACAATGTAACAAAGAGCTATGTATTTTTAAGGAAAGGGAGGAACTTATGAATTTAAGAAAATCTATTTTAGCACTTTCAGTAGTAGCTGGAATTGTAGCTGCTCCAATGACTGTATTTGCCGCTCATACTCATAGTTGGGGTTCTCCCCAGTACTATGGATATGAAGATGAAATGCCTGGTATATATGATGACTGGGATAAATGTGCGACACGTCATGTATATAATTACAAACAATGTTTAATTTGTGGAGAAGTAAGCATTTATGAAGTTGAGACGATTGAAATGTCTCACAAATGGGTGAATGGTGCATGTGTATATTGCAACAAAGGTTACGCGAAAGAGATAAATTAACATAGTATCATTACCGGCAAGTTTATAATCAAAAAATAGAAAGCATTGAGAATATTTCAAAATTTCTTGAAAGTACTCTCAGTGCTTTCTTTGATAATATGAAAGGAGAAATAAATGCAAAAAAAACAACTTTCTGTATTAGTACTAATTATTTTATGCTTTTTATTAGGATGTAACAGAGAAACACCAAAAGATGAATCTCAACAAAATTATGAAGATGAATCTAATATTTCTAAAACAAATGGAGAAGAACTTGTAAATATAAACAGTGAATTGTTAGGTTCGACTCCTTTTGATATCCAAATCGATAAAACAGCATTGCAGACTAGAAAAGAAACAGAAACAGAAGTTACAATAAAGACAAATTTAACAGACTGGGGTTATACTGTTTCTTCTGAAAAAGGGAAAATATCTGATATAAATAAAAATTCATTCATATATATAGCACCTAAAGATGAGAGGGATGATACTATAAAAATACAATTATCGGACTATGAAAATGGCATATCATATGAATATACAATTCCACTTATTTTTGCGGGAAACAATGAACATTCTTTAGATAAATTCAAGGAAAATCTTTCAAGATTACCTAATAGTTAGTAAAGAGTCGATAGACTAAAGTACCACCATCCTCTTTTATTTCAACTGAATATCCATCCCGCCGCACCGCAGCGGCACATGAAGCAGTAAATCCGAAAAAGATTTGCTGCTTTTTTTGCGTCCATTTTTGGCAAATTTCCAAAAGTTCCGTATTAGACAGTGAAACCAAAAAAGGCTGCCATTTTTTTCAGACAGCGGGCAAAACGCAGCTTCCGAAACGCCTTATTGTCGGGAAAGACCGAGCCGCCGGAAAAGTTCTTGCCGGAAAGTCCGTCCATTCTGCTCTTTTGTGGTTTGTAGGGAGTAAGGGAAAAACGCCAGCCCGCAGCCTTTTATAAAAAAAGCTGGTTATAGATTTTCTGAAAAAGTGGCAGTAGCAAGTGAACGGCAGGCCGGCAGTTTCTTAGAGCAAGATTCTACCGAGGTGCCAAAATTCGCTTATCGCTCATTTTGCCCCTGCGGGAATCTTGTTGGGGAGTGCCTTCCCCAAACCCTGCTTATGCGGCTTGCGCCGCTGAAAAACCCCTCAAAATATTTTTCGGATTTTTCAAAAACAGTTCCGCTTCACACCCTGTTTTTCTCCTATTAGTGAGAGGACACCACGCACAGAAAGGAGGTCAACCACCTATGAAACGATACAACACGCCGCACCGCAGCCGGGTAGTCAAAACACGCATGACCGAGGAAGAATACGCCGAGTTTGCCCAGCGGCTTTCTGCTTACCACATGAGCCAAGCCGAGTTTATCCGGCAAGCCATAACCGGGGCAGCCATACGCCCCATCATAACCGTTTCCCCCATCAATGACGAGCTGCTTGCCGCTGTCGGGAAGCTGACCGCCGAATACGGGAGGATCGGCGGCAACTTAAACCAGATAGCCCGGACGCTGAACGAGTGGCACAGTCCCTATCCGCAGCTTGCCGGGGAGGTACGGGCGGCGGTTTCCGACCTTGCTGCCCTAAAGTTTGAAGTCTTGCAGAAAGTGGGTGACGCTGTTGGCAACATTCAAACATATCAGCTCTAAAAACGCCGACTATGGCGCAGCGGAAGCCTATCTCACATTTGAGCATGACGAGTTTACCATGAAAGCCACCCTTGATGAAAACGGGCGGCTGATACCGAGGGAGGATTACCGCATTTCTTCCCTCAACTGCGGGGGCGAGGATTTCGCTGTTGCCTGTATGCGAGCCAATCTCCGCTATGAGAAAAACCAAAAACGGGAAGATGTGAAAAGCCACCACTATATCATCAGCTTTGACCCACGGGACGGGACAGACAACGGCTTGACCGTAGACCGGGCGCAGGAGCTGGGCGAGCAGTTCTGCAAGGAGCATTTCCCCGGACACCAAGCCCTAATCTGCACCCACCCGGACGGGCATAACCACAGCGGGAATATCCATGTGCATATCGTCATCAACTCCCTGCGGATTTACGAAGTCCCGCTTCTGCCCTACATGGACAGACCAGCCGACACGCTGGAGGGCTGCAAGCACCGCTGCACCAACGCCGCTATGGAATATTTCAAGAGCGAAGTCATGGAAATGTGCCACCGGGAGGGGCTTTACCAAATCGACCTCTTGAACGGCAGCAAGGAACGGATAACCGAACGGGAATACTGGGCGGCAAAGAAAGGGCAGCTTGCCCTTGACAAAGAGAACGCCGCCAGAGAAGCCGCCGGACAGCCGACCAAGCCCACCAAGTTTGAAACGGACAAGGCGAAGCTGCGCCGGACGATACGGCAGGCACTTTCCCAAGCTGGCAGCTTTGACGAGTTTTCTTCCCTTTTGCTGCGGGAGGGTGTGACCGTCAAGGAGAGCCGGGGGCGGCTTTCCTACCTCACGCCGGACAGGACAAAGCCTATCACAGCCCGAAAGCTGGGGGACGATTTTGACAAGGCTGCTGTCCTTGCCCTGCTCACGCAGAACGCCCACAGAGCTGCCGAACAGACCAAAGCCATACCCGAATACCCTGCCGCAGTTAAAAAGCCGTTACAAGGGGAAAAAGCTGCAAAAACCACCACGGCAGACAACACCTTGCAGCGCATGGTTGACCGGGAAGCCAAGCGAGCCGAGGGCAAGGGCGTGGGCTATGACCGCTGGGCGGCAAAGCACAACCTAAAGCAAATGGCAGCTACCGTTACCGCCTATCAGCAGTACGGCTTTTCCTCCCCGGAGGAACTGGACGAAGCCTGTTCTGCCGCCTATGCCGCCATGCAGGAAAGCCTTGCGTGGTTGAAGCAGGTGGAAAAGACGCTGAACGGGAAAAAGGAGCTGCAACGGCAGGTGCTTGCCTATTCCAAGACCCGCCCTGTCCGGGACGGGCTGAAACAGCAGAAAAACGCCAAAGCAAAAGCAGCCTACCGTCAGAAGCATGAAAGTGACTTTATCATAGCAGACGCAGCCGCCCGCTATTTCAGGGAGAACGGCATTTCCAAGCTGCCGAGCTATAAATCCCTGCAAGCAGAGATTGAAAGCCTTATCAAAGAGAAAAACAGCGGCTACAACGATTACCGGGCAAAACGGGAGGAGTACCGCCGCTTGCAGACTGTCAAGGGCAATATCGACCAGATTTTACGCCGGAGCGAGCCGCAGCGCAGAAAGGAGCAGAGCCATGAACGGTAATATCCCCCGCATGGACTACCGCCAGTACCGGGCAGCCCGCCGCCTTGTGCATGAGTGCTGCAACTATGACAGCGGGAACTGCCTGCTGTTGGAGGACGGCGAGCCTTGCGTGTGTGTACAGAGTATCAGCTATTCGCTGCTCTGCCGCTGGTTTACCGCCGCTGTCCTGCCCCTTGATGAAGCACTGGAAGCCGCCCTCTTGCGCCGGGGAAGCCGGAAACGCTGCGCTGTCTGCGGGGCGTTCTTCTTCCCAAAATCCAACCGGGGGAAATACTGCCCGGACTGCGCCGGACGCATGAAGCGGATAAACGCCGCCAAACGGAAGCGGAAACAAAGGGAGAAATGTCACGCTTTAGGGCATTTCAAACCCGCATAAATCAAGGCTTTTTTGGAGGGTGTCAAAGGGTGCGTGATACATTTATCCTTTTCCCTTAAAAACGCCCCCTAAAAGCGTAACAGAACCCACAGACAGACACCACAAGGAGGTGAACCCTATCGCTGATTATATGACCGCAGGAACGGAGCTGCCCGCTTACCTGCCTTACCCCCGTTTCCTGCTGGAAACAGACCTATCCCACACCGCAAGAGAGTTATATGCGCTGCTGTTAGACCGTTCCACCCTTTCGCAGAAGAACGGCTGGCAGGACAGCGAGGGACGGACATACATTGTCTACCCCATAGCAGAGATAGCGGAAATGCTGGATAAAGGCTGCACCACCATAAAGGGCGCACTGAACGAACTGGACGCTGCCGGGCTGCTGGAACGCAGACGGACGGGCTTTTCTGCCGCCAACCGTCTGTATGTGAAAGTGCCGCCTATCCCAGTGGTACAGTTTTCCGACCAACTGACGGACGGAAAACCGCCCCTCATAAGGGCGGGAAACCGACCAACTGACAGCCGGAAAACTGACCTTATGACGGTCGGAAAACCGTCCCCTAACCAAACTAATATAAACAACCTAATAGAGAGCCAAACAAAAGGAGCGAGTGAGGGGCAGCCCCCCGCCGCTTATGGCAGATATAAAAATGTATTTCTTTCTGACACAGAACTTTTGGAGCTGGAACAGGACTTCCCCGGCAAGTGGGAGTATTACCTTGACCGCCTTTCCTGCCACATCGCTTCCACCGGGAAGCAGTACCAGAGCCATGCAGCCACCATTTACAAGTGGGCGCAGGAGGACGCTGCCAAAGAGAAGCCAAAGAAAGGCATACCGGACTATTCATTCAAGGAGGGAGAAAGCCTATGACCGATACAATCCACAACACCATACTGCCTATGACCGACACCACAGCCGAGCCGGAGGATTACACCGGGGAGGACGGGCTTTTATACTGCGGCAAATGCCGGAAACCCAAAGAAGCCTATTTCCCGGAGGGCAAGACCTTTTTCGGGCGTGACCGCCACCCGTCAGAGTGCGACTGCCAGCGGGCAGCCCGTAAGGAACGGGAAGCCGCCGAGAAGCGGCGCAGCCACCTTGAAACGGTGGAACGGCTGAAACGGCAGGGCTTTACAGACAAGACCATGCAGGACTGGACATTTGCCAACGATAACGGCAGCTGCCCGCAGATGAAGAACGCCGCCGGATATGTGGCACGCTGGGAACAGATAAAGGACGGGAACTACGGGCTGCTCTTGTGGGGCAGGGTAGGCACTGGGAAAAGCTATTTTGCCGGGTGTATTGCAAACGCCCTCATGGAGCAGGAAGTCCCGGTGTGCATGACAAACTTTGCAGCAATATTAAACGACCTTGCCGCCAGCTTTGCGGGCAGGAACGAATATATTTCCCGCCTTTGCAGCTTCCCCCTGCTCATCATTGACGATTTTGGAATGGAGCGTGGCACAGAATACGGTCTGGAACAGGTCTACAATGTGATTGACAGCCGCTACCGGAGCAGGAAGCCGCTGATTGTGACGACCAACCTCACGCTGGAGGAATTGCAGCACCCGGAGGACACCGCCCACGCCCGGATTTATGACCGCCTGCTTGAAATGTGTTCCCCTCTCTGCTTTACCGGGGAGAATTTGAGGAAAGCCGCCGCACAGGGAAAAATGGAACAGCTGAAACGGCTGCTTGCCGGAAAGGAGATTTGCCTATGACCGACACCCAGAGAAACAAACGCCCTGCCCGCCGCCCGGACTGCGTGACCGAAACGAGGATAGGCAACACAATCCTTGTGGTGTCTGGCTTTTTCAAGGAGGGGGCGACCGACACCGCCGCTGACAAGATGATGAAAGTGCTGGAAGCAGAAGCCGCCGCCGGATATTTGACCTGTGATAAGCCTGATTGAAAAACCGTCATTTTTACCGACCGTAAAGAAGCAGATTTGACGCTTTTGCCGCTATACAGACAGCCGCCCCATGTGGTACAATCAAGGTACGGAATAGTGGGGCTGGCTGTCGGAAACGGAGGAATTTATGTTAAGACAGACCACCCAGCAACTCATTACCGCCCTTTACCCAAGACTGTCCCATGAGGACGAGCTGCAAGGCGAGAGCAATTCCATTTCCAACCAAAAGAGGATTTTGGAAACCTATGCCAAACAGAATGGATTTTCTAATCTGCGCTGGTACACCGACGACGGTTATTCCGGTGCGAACTTTCAAAGACCCGGATTTCAAGCCATGCTTGCAGACATTGAAGCAGGGAAAGTCGGGACAGTTATCGTCAAGGATATGTCGAGGTTAGGGCGAAACTACTTACAGGTGGGAATGTACACAGAAATGATTTTCCCACAGAAAGGTGTCCGCTTCATCGCTATCAATGACGGAGTGGACAGCGCACAGGGGGAAAATGATTTTGCCCCGCTGCGGAACATTTTTAACGAATGGCTGGTGAGAGATACGAGCAAGAAAATCAAGGCAGTAAAACGCTCTAAGGGCATGAGCGGAAAGCCCATCACAAGCAAGCCCGTCTATGGCTACCTCATGGACGAGGACGAAAACTTTATCATTGACGAGGAAGCCGCCCCGGTGGTACGGCAGATTTACAGCCTTTGCCTTGCCGGGAACGGTCCGACCAAGATAGCCCGTATGCTGACCGAGCAGCAAATCCCCACGCCGGGGACGCTGGAATACCGCAGGACGGGCAGCACCCGCCGCTACCACCCCGGCTATGAGTGCAAGTGGGCGACCAATACCGTGGTTCATCTGCTGGAAAACCGGGAATATACGGGCTGTCTGGTAAACTTTAAGACCGAGAAGCCGTCCTACAAGCTGAAACACAGCATAGAAAATCCCCCGGAAAAGCAGGCGGTTTTTGAGAACCACCATGAGCCTATCATTGACCGGGAAACGTGGGAACGGGTGCAGGAGTTACGCAAGCAGCGCAAACGCCCCAACCGTTATGACGAAGTGGGCTTGTTCTCCGGCATACTCTTTTGTGCCGACTGCGGCAGCGTCATGTACCAGCAGCGATACCAGACGGACAAGCGCAAGCAGGACTGTTATATCTGCGGAAGCTACAAGAAACGCACCGCCGACTGCACAGCGCACTTTATCCGCACTGACCTCTTGACCGCTGGCGTACTCTCCAATCTGCGGAAAGTTACCAGCTATGCGGCAAAGCATGAAGCCCGGTTTATGAAGCTTTTAATCGAGCAGAATGAGGACGGGGACAGACGCAGGAACGCCGCCAAGAAAAAGGAGCTGGAAGCCGCCGAGAAACGCATAGCCGAGTTATCTGCTATCTTCAAGCGGCTGTATGAGGACAGCGTAACCGGGCGCATATCGGACGAGCGTTTCACAGAGCTGTCGGCAGACTATGAAGCCGAGCAGAAAGAACTGAAAGAACGTGCCGCCAGACTGCGGGAAGAACTTTCCAAAGCGCAGGAAGCCACCGCAAACGCTGAAAAGTTTATGAATGTGGTACGCAGGCACACTACCATTGAAGAACTTACCCCTACTCTGCTGCGGGAGTTTGTGGAGAAAATCGTTGTCCATGAAAGCGTTGCCCTTGACGGGAAACGCCGGGGCAAGTTACGCAGACAGGAAATCGAAATCTATTATTCTTTTGTCGGCAAGGTAGAACTGCCCGACACCTAACCGCCCGACCTATCCGACATACCTCATGTGCCGGATAGGAACGGCAAAATTTTTTACACTTCTATTACTTCTTTATCACACATAAGCAAAATCCCAGGGGATCAAGCAGTTCATGGCTAATTAAAGGGAACAAAAAGAAAGGGAATGCACAATCCAGACGGTATCAGCGGCAGGCTACAAGAATAAATTGTGATTTCACAAGATTGGTGTTATAATAAGAGAAAAGTTCCTGCCGGGGCAACCGCCCCGGTGGTATGGATAGAAAGGCAGGAAAACAATATGCACATCAGCTATAAACCACTCTGGCACACACTGTTAGAGCGTGATATGAGAAAAGAGGATTTAAGGCTTGCTGCTGGTATGACAACAAATATGATTGCCAACATGAGCAAAGAGGGAAAGCACATCAGCATGGATACATTAGCCCGTATCTGTGAAACTCTGAATTGTGAGATTACTGATGTGATTGAGTTAGTACCAGACGAGCCTGCTTCCACAGGAGGTAAGGAACATGAGCGAATTGAAACCAAGAATAACGGAAAACGGAATTGATTATATCCTTGTCGGAGATTACTACATTCCAGGCTTGAAACTGCCGGAGGAACACCGCCCTATCGGAAAGTACGGACGAATGCACCGGGAATATTTAAGAGAAGTCCACCCAGCCAGATTGAATACATTGATACTGACCGGAGAATTGTTGACATATCTTGCAGACCTGAATGAACAGGCACAAAAACGGTTAGACACTATCATGGAGCAGATGAAAGCTACCGAGGGCGTGACAGAGGAATTGAAGTGTACCCGACAAATGGAATGGGTGCAGCGTTGCAATAACATTCACAACAGGGCAGAAGAAATTGTTTTGTATGAGATGATTTATTCATAACGGGAGCAATTAAATCGGAGGTATATAAGATGATTGAAATTGTATTTGGTGAAAGTGCCTGTGGAAGTTTGAAAATTGCCCAAACTTACGGCAAGGGAAAGTATAGAGGAAGTGCTGTTTCAATATTTATGAGGCACGAAGACGGGAGTGTTCCATCTTCAGATGAAATGAAAAAGGCACAGCTTCAAGCACAGGAACAAGAACGCATTGCTTGGGAGAATGCTATTCCATTGGGAGGCAAGAGCAGTGATGTTTATTGTTTTGATATGGTTCTTAGTGTGGGAGATATTTCTGATAATGGAATTGGCGAACAGCGGAAAAATATTTTCAAGAAAATGCTGTCTGTCTGCTTTGTAGAGGATTTAGATTATCAGGTTGAAGAAAAAATACAGAAAATTAAAACTACATTGACCTCAGTGATTGAACGATATGTAGCTGGGGAAGAAATTCGCATTTGGTATAGCTATAATCCAGATGAGCTTTGTGGTATGTATTGGCTTATGAAACAACTTCAACCATTAAACTGCCAGACAACAATTTATTTGGTTAAGTTACCTACATGGGAATATGGAAAAGAAAATACTATGACATCCAAAATAGCATGGGGCGAGGTGTCTCCTGGCGAATGGGGAAACTATATAACTCTACAAGAGAAAGCTAATCCTGTATTTCTTTCAGCTTGTACTATGAAATGGAATCAACTTCAAAATGAAAATGCACCTTTGCGTGCAATGTTAAATGGTAAATTGCAAAGCGTTTCAGAAGATATATATGATAGTTTCATTCTTCGTGAAATTGCGGAACAGCCAGAGCAATTCAAAATGGCTATTGTCATAGGTAATGTTTTAGGAAAATATCAACTTGGAATTAGTGATGTATGGATTTCCAATCGCATTGATAAAATGCTTGAAGATGGTGTGTTGGAAATTATACAGGACGCACCAAAGGGAGAAACAAATTATCGCCGAATATTAAGAAAACGAATGAAATAATAACCACAGCACAAACCGCTGCTACATGGAATCCAACAAACCATGCAACAGCGGTTTTCCTTTACCGTTTTTTCCTCTGGCTGATAGGCGTTCCCATTTTCTTTGATTTTTTGAGAATACGAATGAACCAGCGAAATTCTTCTTCTGACAGGTTTTTATAGTTGATACCAAGCTGCTTGCAGTAAAGGATAACCAGTTTTTCATCTCGACTGCCCTTGAAATTTTCGACCGCTTCCAGATTTTCTTTCAGTTCATCGGCAACGGTAGTTTGGGGCGCACTCTCGCTGTCCTTTTTGTGGAATTCCCGAATATCCCGGATAATCAGGTTGAGGTCATCCAGAACCATGTGACTGAAATACTCATCATCACTGATATGTGCGGCTTGCAGCACCTTCAAATGCGGGTCATCTTCGCCAGGGCGATACCGTTCAATAATTTCATGCCGGACGGTATCAACAAGGGAGTTGAGATTTTGGATTTGCATGGTGGCAATCCCGTCCACATAAATCTCAATGTCCGCAAGAAACTTGATAAAGTCCTTATGGGTGGCAAGTTCGCAGAGCAGACGGTTGTTAATCCGACCGCTTTTCAGCAGTGCCACCATCTCATCGTTCAAATGCAGCTCCGTCAGTGGCGTGTTGATCTGCTCCCTGTTCTCTGTCCGGCACAGCAGATAATCGACGGAAACCCCATAGAAGTCTGCCAGCGTGATAAGGTTGCCATGATTGATTTCCTTATAATCCTCTTTTTCATAACTGCCAAGGGCTGATTTAGAAATGCCCGTCAGCTTTGATAGTTCTTCCAGATTTAAGCCTTTGTCTTTGCGGAGTTCCCAAAGGCGTTCCTGTATGCTTGTTGCAACTTTCATGGGCGCACGCTCCTTTCCGGTGGTTTTATTTCTGCCGTTTAACTGGATTATATCACACTTTCCGCAATCGTGGAAATTTCTGATTTTCCCCCTGATTCCTACTTTGTGGATATACGGCACAGGGCACAAAAATGTTCTATGATACAGGTAGTTCATCGATGGATTATTCCAATCGAATGACCAGCCTGTGTGGGATATGCTTCCCCGGCGATGTAGCGCCATGACTTTTGGCAGGGATATGGAGGAACCCTGACCGAAACGAGCGTACCAAAGGGAGCGATACGCCGCTGTGAGATTCAGGGGAGGAACGACACCGGGGAGAACTGGCGAACTGACACCGAAATGATACCGAAACACGACAATCTGATAGGGGGATAGTCTACCCTATCGCTGATACTTCGGGAGATTTTAAGCGGCTCTATGACCGTAATTTTGCCGAAAATCGCCCCGAAACCATACACAAAAACGGGAGGAAGCGCAATATGCCGAGAATGAGCAAAAAGAGGAAGCATGAGCTTTCCTTTTACCTCAATGACCGGGGGCGTGTCACTTACAACGAATTATGCCGGAAATGCCAGCATGGGTGCAGGCAGAGCTTCCGGGCGGTTGTGGTTGACTGCCCCCGTTATTTATCCAAACGAGCAAAGAAAAAGGAGGAACACACCGAATGAATTTTGAATTTATGACGATAGACACACCATTGCCGCCGTGTATGCCATTTCCCATAGCGTTGACAGGATTTCCAGTCAGCAGCACCGCAAAGGTCATGTACTGCCGGATGCTGGACGCTATGCTATCCAAAGGGCAGGAGGACGAAAACGGAATCCTGTTTGTCTGCTTCCCTGTCACAGCCATTGCTACAGTCCTGTCCCGCAACTCCATGACGGTCAAGCGTTCTCTGAATGAACTGGAAACCGCTGGGCTTATCATGCGGGTGCGTCAGGGCGTGGGAGAACCAAACCGGATTTATGTGCTGATACCGGGAAAGGAGGACGCTGCCCTTGCCTGAGACCTCAAAGCTGGAAAAACTCAACTGGGAGCTGGAGAAAAGCGAAAAGAAACTGCGGAAAGCCATCAATGATGAAAAGGCATTGCAGTACCAGTTAAAGCAGCTTACCCGAAAGGAACGAACGCACCGGCTCTGTACCCGTGGCGGTATGCTGGAAAGTTTTCTGCAAGAGCCGGAACGCCTGACAGATGATGATGTCATGCTGTTGTTGAAACTCATTTTTCACAGGCAGGACACGCAGGAACTATTGAAAAAACTGCTGGAACGGGAGAAGCCGGAAACCCCTTAGTTTACTAAGGGCGCAATTATACACCACCCAGAGGTTGGTGCATTGCGTTCTCCGAAGGCTCCTTGCCGGAGGGCTGTGATTTTCCGCAGTCAAGGTCTGCTCCAAATCATACAGGGGACGCTACGCTTCCCCTGCGCTGGCTGCCGCCAGCTACCCTTTTGTGGACTTGCCATCTGGGGACACCTTGCGTTGCAAGCTGTTCCCAGCCGATAAGTTTCATAAAATATAATGCAAATGGAAAGCTAACTTGACATAAAAGAACTATGTGATATAATGGAAGCATGGAAAGTTAACTTTCCATAAGAGAGGAGGATGACATGAAAAATCGCCTGGAAGAATTACGAAAGCAACGAGGCATAAAGCAAGAAGATTTAGCAAATGCATTGGAAGTATCACGACAGACCATCGGCTCTTTGGAAAACGGACGCTATAACCCATCTATTCAGTTGGCATTTAAGATTGCCAGATATTTCAACATGAGTATTGAAGAAATTTTTATTTACGAGGAGGATTGATTATGAAAAAAAGGTTGTTGATTTTAATGACAGTTACAGGAATGATTATTCTACTGGGAGGATTGCTAACATACGGTTTGGGAGTACATGAAATAATACCTGTGCCACGTCCCGACTTAATAGTAGTAGGTACATCTCTCATTGGAATTTTGCTGATTGTATCTGGTGTGTGCGACTTGTTCGTTAAGAAAACCAAAGAAATGGAAATAGAGGAAAATGACGAGAGAAATATTTCGCTTAGTAATGCTGCTATGGCAAGTGGCTTCAAGGTAATGAATGTTACGATTGCTGTTTCTATTTTTGCTTTGATTTTCACCGGATATATGACAGTAGTCCCATGTTTCACTATTATTGGGGCTTATGCTATTGGACAAATTGTATTTATTGTGCGACTTTGGTACTTGCACAAAACTATGTAAATGTATTACTAAATACCCGCCGCCCCCAGCGGCACAACAAGCAGGAAATCTGAAAAGGTATCCTGCTTTTTCTATGTCCAAAAACGGAAAGGAGGAACACAAAATGCCCTGTCCACACAACGAAATCTCTATTGTGCAGCGCAGCCACCGCCAGTCTGCGGTTGCCGCCGCTGCTTACCAGAGCGGCGAAAAGCTGTTCTGTGAATATGACCAGGAAGTAAAACACTACCCGGAAAAGCGTGGTATCGTCCACAATGAAATCCTGCTCCCGGCAAACGCTCCCCTGGAGTACACAGACCGCAACACCCTCTGGAACGCTGCCGAAGCTGTTGAGAAGCAATGGAACTCCCAGCTTGCAAGGCGGTGGGTGCTTTCCATTCCCAGAGAGATACCGCCCGACCAGTACGCCGCCCTTGTACGGGATTTCTGCCGCCAGCAGTTTGTTTCCAAAGGAATGTGCGTGGATTTTGCCATCCATGACAAAGGGGACGGAAACCCACACGCCCATGTCATGCTGACCATGCGGGCAATGGATGAGCGTGGGAAATGGCTTCCCAAGAGCCGCAAGGTCTATGAACTTGATAAGAACGGGGAACGAATCAAGCTCCCGTCCGGCAGGTGGAAAAGCCACAAGGAAGATACGGTTGACTGGAACGACCGCAAATATGGCGAAATCTGGCGGCATGAATGGGAGGTCATCCAAAACCGCTATCTGGAAGCCAACAACCGCCCGGAACGAGTAGATCTCCGTTCTTACGAAAGACAGGGGCTTGATATTATCCCTACCGTCCATGAAGGGGCTGCTGTCCGGCAGATGGAAAAGCGTGGGATTCAGACGAACATCGGCAACCTGAACCGAGAAATCAAAGCCGCCAATAGTTTGATGAAGTCCATCCGGCAGCTTATTAAAAATCTCAAAGGCTGGATTGCGGAGCTTAGCGAAAAGCGGAATGAACTGCTTGCCCAAAAAGCTGCGGAGGAAGCGGTCTTTCTTCCCAATCTGCTGATGAAGTATATGGAGATACGAAAGGCAGAACGGAGCAGCTGGACACGGGCGGGACAAAGCCGGGGGACTTCCAAAGACTTAAAGGCAGTCAGCGAAGCCCTGTCCTATCTCCAGAGAAAGGGACTTTCCACCGTGGAGGATTTGGAAAACTTTATAGAAACGTCCGGGAAATCTGCCGCCGACTACCGAAAGCAGATGAAGCCAAAGGAAACCCGCAGCAACGTGATTGACGCTATCCTTGCCGCCCGGACGGACTGTAAGGAATGTAAGCCCGTTTATGAGAAATACCAGAAGATATTTTTCAAGAAAACTAAGGAAAAATTCAAGCTGGAACACCCGGAGGTTGCCCGGTTTGAGAAAGCCAGTGCCTACCTTGCCAAGCACCCGGACGATAAGGACAGCACGAAAAAGGAGCTTTTGCAGGAACAGGCGAAGCTTGTGGACGAAATCGCAGACTTGAAAGTACCGTTGACCGAGGTGCAGGAAGATTTGAAGAAGCTGTGGGACATCCGCTACTGGGTACGGAAAGCCACACCCGGCACAGAGGAAAGCAAAGAGCCGCCCAAGAAGCAGCCCCTCAAAGAAGTCTTGCAGGATAAGGCTGACGAGAAGAGAGCACAGAAAAACGCCCCGGCGCAGACGAAACACAAACAACAGGATATGGAACTTTAACAGGCACTTGCCATTTTCAGATTGAGAATGATAAGTGCCTTTTCTTTTTTACAAGGAGGAATTGATTTGAATGTATTTGAAGCTGTGAAGCAGTCCGTTACGACAAGACAGGCTGCGGAGCATTACGGAATCCGGGTAAACAGAAACGGGATGGCTTGCTGCCCGTTCCACAACGATAAGACCCCCAGCATGAAGCTGGACAAGCGTTTCCACTGCTTCGGATGTGGTGCAGATGGGGATGTGATTGATTTTGTAGCTGCCCTGTACGGGCTGGGGAAAAAGGAAGCCGCCGCACAGTTGGCGAGTGACTTCGGGCTTGCCTATGAGGACTGGAAGCCACCGGGCAGGGCAAGGAAGCCCAAGCCCCGGCAGAAATCCCCGGAAGAACAGTTCCGGGAAGCAAAGGCACATTGCTTCCGTGTCCTTGCCGATTATCTACACCTCTTACGGGTATGGAAAACCGACTATGCCCCGCACTCCCCGGAGGAAGCGTTTCATCCCCGGTTCGTGGAAGCCTTGCAGAAGCAAGCCCATGTGGAATATCTGCTGGATGTGCTGCTGTTTGGGGATACGGAGGAAATCGCTTCACTGATTACGGAACATGGAAAGGATGTGATACAGCTTGAACAGCGAATGGCAGAGCTTGCCGCCGCAGACGCAGCAAGAACTAAAAAACACCATGAACGCCATGCAGCCGCCCCAGAGCGTTGAGGAAGTAAAGGCAACTCTGGAAACCACCGAGAAAGGCGGTGTCCGCCAGAGCATACGGAACTGCCTGACCGTATTCCAGCGTGACCCGGTGCTTGCCGGGGCAATCGCCTATAACATCCTGACCGACCGAAAGGACATCATAAAGCCCATCGGTTTTCACAGAGAAAGCACAGCCCTGACCGATACAGACATGAAGTATCTGCTTCTCTATCTGGAGGAAACCTACGGGCTGACCAGTGAGAAAAAGATTGAAACCGCCATCGGGATTGTGGCGAATGAGAATAAGTACCACCCCATCCGGGATTTTCTGAACAGCCTTGCATGGGACGGGACGGAGCGCATCCGCTTCTGTCTGCGGCACTTTCTGGGGGCGGATGTGGACGATTACACCTATGAAGCCCTAAAGCTGTTTCTTTTGGGGGCGATTACAAGGGCATTTAAGCCCGGAAGCAAGTTTGAAATCATGCTGTGTCTGGTAGGCGGTCAGGGGGCTGGCAAGTCCACCTTCTTCCGTCTGCTGGCAGTCCGGGACGAGTGGTTTTCCGATGATTTGCGGAAGCTGGACGATGATAACGTGTACCGCAAGCTGCAAGGTCACTGGATAATTGAAATGTCGGAAATGATGGCAACCGCCAATGCCAAGAGCATTGAGGAAATCAAGTCTTTTCTAAGCCGACAGAAAGAGGTTTATAAGATACCCTATGAAACCCACCCGGCAGACCGTCCCCGTCAGTGCGTGTTCGGCGGTACTTCCAACGCCCTTGACTTTCTCCCCCTTGACCGTTCCGGCAACCGCCGATTTATCCCGGTCATGGTGTACCCGGAGCAAGCCGAGGTTCACATTTTGGAGGACGAAGCCGCTTCCAGAGCCTATATCAGCCAGATGTGGGCGGAAGCAATGGAGATTTACCGAAGCGGCAGGTACAAGCTGTCATTCAGCCCAGCCATGCAGCGGTATCTCAAAGAACACCAGCGGGATTTTATGCCGGAGGACACCAAAGCCGGGATGATACAGGCTTACCTTGATAAGTACACCGGGGAAACGGTCTGTTCCAAGCAGCTCTACAAGGAAGCCTTAAATCACACCTTTGACGAGCCGAAGCAATGGGAAATCCGGGAAATCAACGAGATAATGAACCAGTGCATTACCGGGTGGAACTACTTTTCCAATCCAAGAATGTTTGCGGAATATGGCAGACAAAAGGGCTGGGAGCGTGAAATCCCGGCAACGGACACCGACAACCCGCCCGAAAAATCTATGGACGGTTTTGTGGAGGTCACGGAGCAGATGGAGCTTCCATTCTGAAAATGACAGCCCGTTGCCGACTTCGTTGCTATCCCGTTGCCGAGCCGGTTGCCGGGGAAAAACCCATAACTGCGGGCTTTTCTCCCCTATGACAACCAAAACAACAGAAAAATAAAAGAAAAGTATAAATAGTAACCACCGCCAGATTGAGATTGTTTGCAAGGTCTTTTGAAGCCCGTTGCCGGACTTCGTTGCCGACACCCTCTGTCTGGCTATTTTCATGTATGGAGGATAACTGCCTATGGCAAAAAACAAAACAGAGATTCATGTGACCACTGTATTTGACGGGGAGCTGGACGCCACCGATGTGTTCGTCAGCCTGATTTCCCAGAAATACGGCAAGACAAATACAAAAGAATATCTTGCTAAAAAGAAAGAATTGAAGTATAATGAAGATGAGGTTCAAAAGAGCCGGATACCGTCTGGATTGTGTGGGTAAATGGCTATGATGAACGAAATGGAATACAGAACAATCGGTTCGGCACTTGCCGGGGGCTATCGTGCAGCGGTCTATTGCAGACTGTCAAAGGACGATGACCTGCAAGGCGAAAGTGCCAGTATCGCAAACCAGCGTGATATGCTGGAAAAATACTGCGAAAAGCAGGGATGGGAGGTTGTGGCAGTCTATCAGGACGATGGCTTCACAGGTCTTAATATGGAGCGTCCTGATTTACAGAGAATGTTGAGATCCATTGAGCGCAGGCAAATCAACCTTGTTATCACGAAAGACCTCAGCCGACTGGGGCGTAACTATCTGCAAACCGGGCATTTGATTGAGGACTTTTTCCCAAGAAACGGGGTGCGCTATATCGCCATGAATGACGGTATCGACACCTTACGGGATAACAACGACATTGCCCCGTTCAAGAATATCCTGAACGAGATGTACAGCAAGGATATTTCCAAGAAAGTCCATTCCTCTTATCTTCTGAAAGCGCAGAAAGGACAGTTTACCGGGTGTCTTGCCCCGTTTGGGTATCGGAAAGACCCGGAGGACAAAAACCATCTGCTCATTGACGAGGAAACCGCCCCGATTGTGCGGCTGATTTTCGGATATGCCCTAAACGGTCATGGTCCGAACTATATCCGCAGACGGCTGGAGGAAGAAAAAATCCCCTGCCCCACATGGTGGAACCGGGAACGGGGGCTTCGCAATACCCGCACCAAATGGGAAAAGAAAGACCCGGAAAACGGGCGGTATATGTGGGACTTCTCCGTTATCAAAGACCTTTTGATGAATCCCGTCTACACCGGGGCGATTGCTTCCCAGAAAAAAGACTACCGCTTCAAAATCGGCACGATTGGGGAAAAGAAACCGGAGGACTGGGTTGTGGTTGAGGGACAGCACGAACCGCTGATTGACCGCATGAGCTTTGATATTGTGCAGAACAAGCTGAAATCCCGCCAGCGTCCGGGGCAGACCAATGAAATCAGCCTGTTTGCCGGACTGATAAAATGCGGCGAGTGTGGGAAGTCGCTGACGATACGCTACACAAACGCAAAACATCCCCAGCGGATTTACTCCTGCAAGACCTACAATGCCTTTGGAAAGAACCACTGCACCCAGCACCGGATTGACTATGACACCCTTTACAGCCATGTGCTGCGGAAAATCCGGGAATGTGCCAGAGCTGCCCTGATGGACGGGGAAGCGGTTGCTGACCGCCTGACCAATACCTGTGAAGCCGAGCAGCGGGAACAGCGGGAAGCAATGGAACGCTCCCTTACAAGGGACGAGGAACGGATTGAGGTTCTGGACAAAATGGTCATGCGGCTTTATGAGGATATGATTGCAGGGCGTATCAGTGAGCAGAATTTCAACACCATGCTGGAAAAGACACAGACCGAGCAGACGGAGCTTAAAACAAAAGTGTCCGAGGGCAGAAAGCGGCTGTCCGATGAAGTCCAGCTTGCCAATGACGCAAAACAATGGGTGGAAGCCATTCAGGAATACGCCAACATCACAGAGCTGGACGCAGCCACCCTCAACCGCTTAATCAAAGAAATCGTCGTGCATGAGCGCATTGACGAAGATAAAACAAGACACATTTCTATCGAAATTCATTTTAATCTCAAACCCATCCCGGAGGTGGAACAGGTCACTGCCTGACCTGTCCCGCCGGGACGGTTCTCTTAAAAAATACCATATAGATTTTTTGTACGCCGCCGCCCGCCATCGAGCAGAGTTTTACACCTAATTGGGGATAAAACAGCTTATGGCAGGCGGAGGTATCGCTCTGGTTGGTGCAACGCTGATTCCGCTGCTTTCCGGCCTGTTCGGTTAAGGGCTGATTTATGGGCAGTCTGTTTGAACGGATAACAGACTGGATTAAAGAGGGCTTGATCGATGCGATCACCGGACAGTACACCAGCATTTTCAACTCCGTCAACAATCAGGTTGCGGATGTGGCAAATCAAGTAGGACAGACCCCGCAGGGCTGGAATGGCGGCGTATTTTCCATGATCCAAAATCTTTCGGAAACTGTCGTCATTCCCATTGCGGGCATGATCCTGACCTTTGTTCTGGTGTATGAACTGATCCAGATGATTCTCGAAAAGAACAACATGCACGAATTCGATACATTCAACATCTTCAAGTGGATTTTCAAGACTTTTGTTGCCACTTACCTGCTCACCAACTGTTTTACGATTGTGATGGCGGTCTTTGATGTGGCCCAAAATGTGGTGTCGCAAAGTGCCGGTGTCATAAACGGGAACCTGGATGTGCAGGCGGCGTTGTCTGATCTGGAAACCCAGCTTGAAGCAATGGGAATGTGGGAACTGATTGGACTGTGGCTGGAAACCAACATCATCAATCTGTGTATGTGGGTACTGTCCATCGTGATCTTTGTCATTGTATATGGCCGTATGATCGAGATTTATTTAACCGTGAGCCTTGCACCGATCCCGTTTTCCACAATGGCAAACCGGGAATGGGGACAAATGGGAACCGGGTATCTGCGTTCCCTTTTTGCCCTGGGTTTTCAGGGTTTTTTGATTCTGATCTGTGTTGCCATTTATGCAGTGCTGGTCCAGTCTATCCCATCGTCCGGCGACGTGCACGGCGCGATCTGGGGAACGGCGGGTTATACGGTACTGCTGGCCTTTGCCCTGTTTAAGACAGGTTCGTTATCCAAATCCATATTTAATGCAAGATAGCATGAACAAAACCAATTCTAAAAAGGAGGATTTTATATATGAGTAAAACCAATACAGAAAAAATGGCGCCGGAGACACAGACGCCGGAAATGACAAACGGCATGAAGCTGGATGTCCGCGTGCGTCCGATCGCCCCAATGGGAAACCTGCTGGCGTTTGCCAATGTTACGATTGGCGGATGCTTTAAGATTGACGGCTTCCGTATCTGTTCCAGTGAAAAGGGGCTGTATGTCAATATGCCCGCAACCCAGGATAAGGGAGGCAACTGGAAAGATGTCTGCTGGCCGGTTACGGCAGAGTTCCGCAAACAGCTTAATGACGCTCTGATCGATGGATATGGGCAGGCTATTGAAAATTTGCAAGCAACTCTTGAAGCAACAAAGGGAGCTGCGGAAAAACCTTCCCTGACCGGTGCATTGAAGGAAAATGCCGGTAAGGTCAAAGAACAGCCGGCCAAACCTGCCCCATCTAAGAATGAGCAGGCTCGCTAATGCCGGAAACGAAACAGTACGGCATTATCTATGCCGATCCGCCCTGGCGCTATGATAGGAAACATGGAAGCGGCGTTGCGGAGAACCATTACCCCACAATGAGCATTGAAGAAATCTGTGCCCTGCCGGTATCGGAACTTGCCGCAAAAGACAGCACCCTTTTTCTGTGGGCGACCTTCCCGCAGCTCAATGAAGCCTTCCGGGTGATCGATGCCTGGGGATTCAAATATAAAACGCTGGCTTTTCTATGGCTCAAACAGAACCGGAAAGCGGATAGCTGGTTTTATGGCATGGGCTTTTGGACCCGATCTAATGCGGAGGTCTGCCTGCTGGCAACCAGAGGCCGACCGAAACGCCAGTGTGCGGGAATCCATCAGTTTGTAATCTCCCATATTGAGCAGCACAGCAAGAAACCGGACGAGGTGCGGGATAAGATCGTAAAACTCATGGGCGATCAGCCCAGAGTGGAACTGTTTGCAAGACAAAAGACACCCGGCTGGGATGTGTGGGGCAATGAAGTGAACTGTACGCTGACTATGCCGGAGCGAAAGGGGTGATTTTGATAGAACAAGATGCAAAGCGGCTGCTTATGGAACGGCTGGACGAGTGTTTGAAGGTTCATGCGGATATGCTGGATGCACAGAATATCGGTAGTATTTACGAGTTACAGGGACTTTCGGAACTCCACTATTATCTGAAGGTTGAACATGTATTTACCCCGGCGGAAGTAGAGGCGCTTCTTTCTTTTCAGGACCCGTTGGACGTAGCCCGATGGTGCTGGGAAGAAAATAACCATGAACATAGTTTCCCGATCTGCGATCTTCTCAAAGAAATTGATGCAGAGCAAAAATTTGAACATTTCACAAGCGAAGCTTCCGCACAGGACAAATATACACTCCTGATGAAACGGCTGGGACAGAATTACTTTGCTTACCGGGAAAGCCTTATGTCAAGAGATAAGGAATCCTTAATTGAAAAAGCTGCTGAAATTACAGCCATGCAGGAGGCGTATTCCTATCTGACAACAAAGTTTGAGTTCGGGGATGAAATGTTGGATGATGTGCTGGCGCTTGAGAATCCTTTGAAATACTTTGCAGACCGTTGGCTTTTACCGGTTTCGGATGTGTTCGACGTGGATATGGATATTCGGGAAAATATTGCCGGAATCCGAGATAGCCAGGAATACCTGTGTCAGAGAGGACCGGCTGTTTCTGTCCTGGCACGGCTGCAAAATGCGGCTCAGGAAGTGCGGGAATGTCCGGCTTCGGAGAAACCGGTACGCGAATTCGGTGCACGGTAATGGGCCGGAAACTATATTACGATGGGAGGTGTATAGATGCCTTATGTACCTGTACCAAAGGATTTAACCAAAGTTAAAACCAAGCTGGCCTTCAATCTGACGAAGCGCCAGCTTATTTGTTTCAGTCTTGCCGGGCTTGTCGGCCTTCCGGTGTATTTCTTTACCCGCGGGGCGATCGGCAATTCGGCGGCTGTACTTTTGATGATCGGGCTGATGATGCCCTTTTTCTTCTTCGCCATGTATGAGCGTGACGGACAGCCGGCAGAAAAGATCTTGAAGAACCGGCTCCGTTATAAGCTCTGGCCGAAGAACCGTCCATACAGGACGGATAACCTGTATAAATCTATGTCAAAGAAGGAGGTTACAAAGATTGCCAAAAAACAAGCAGCAGGAAGCTCAGGAAAAGCGTCTGCAAAAAAATATCAGGCAGGCCAAAAAGACCAGATCCGATGCAAAGCAGGGCAAAACTAAGTCTGCCCGTTCCAAGCCGTCTAAAAAAGGCGGCTTTTTTGCCGGGCTGAAAGCAGATGCCCCGCAGACGGTCCAGCAGAGCATTCCCTACCGTGAAATGTACCGGGATGGGATCTGCCGGTTGACCGATACCCTTTACACCAAAACGGTACAGTTTTTTGATATTAACTATCAGCTTGCACAGGCAGATGATAAAGCACAGATCTTCGAGGGTTACTGCGATTTCTTAAATTACTTCGATGCTTCGATCCATGTGCAGCTTACCTTTATCAACCAGCGGGCCAATATGCAGGATTTTACCAGAAGCATTGAAATCCCTCCCCGCGGCGACGAGTATGACGGAATCCGCAAGGAATACGGGGATATGTTAAAGAACCAGTTGCAGAAAGGAAATAACGGTCTCACCAAACGCAAATACATTACCTTTGGGATCGAGGCAGATGACCTGCGTACTGCGAAAATGCGTCTGGAACGCATTGAAACGGATGTGCTGGCAAATTTCAAAACCCTTGGAGTCCAGTCAAGATCCTTAAACGGACTGGAACGTCTGGAACTTCTTCACGGCCAGCTTCACCCGGACGGTCAGGAAAAGTTTCATTTCCAGTGGTCGGATCTGCCTAAGACCGGTCTTTCTACCAAAGACTTCATTTCCCCATCCGGGCTGTCTTTTTCAAAGGATGGAAAGACATTCCGGGTAGGCGACCATTCCGGTGCCGTCTCCTTTTTGCAGATTTTGGCGCCGGAGCTTACTGACCGGCTTTTAGCGGATCTTCTTGACTTAAACGACGCCGTGACTGTCAACTTGCATATTCAGTCTATCGACCAGGCACAGGCAATCCGAAACATCAAGCGTAAAATGTCGGACCTGCAGAAAATGACCATTGAGGAACAAAAGAAAGCGGTCCGATCCGGGTATGATATGGACATCATTCCCACCGACCTTGCCACCTATGGAGAGGAAGCAAAAAATCTTTTGCAGGATTTACAGAGCCGCAATGAGCGCATGTTCCTTGTGACGGTACTGGTGGAAAATATCGCTGCCAAACGCCAAAAGCTGTTCAATGATATTTTTGCCGCTTCGGGTGTGGCACAGAAATACAACTGTGCCTTAAAACGGCTGGATTACCAGCAGGAACAGGGGCTTATGTCCTCGCTTGCTCTTGGTACGAACCAGATTGAAATTGAGCGCGGGCTTACGACCAGCAGCACAGCGATCTTTGTACCGTTTACCACCTGTGAATTGTTCCAGGAGGGCGAGGCGTTGTATTACGGCCTGAACGCCCTTTCCAATAACTTGATCATGGCGAACAGAAAAACGCTGAAAAACCCCAATGGGCTGTTTCTCGGTACCCCAGGAAGCGGTAAATCTTTCTCTGCCAAGCGTGAGATCGTCAATGTGTTCCTTCTGACGGAGGACGACATCATTATCGCCGACCCGGAAAATGAGTATGGGCCGCTGGTACAGCAGTTCGGTTCCCAGGGGCAGGTCATTGATATTTCCCCTACTTCCACGAACTACATCAACCCTATGGACATCAATCTGGACTATTCCGATGATGAAAACCCGATCACTTTGAAAAGTGATTTTATCCTGTCGCTGTGTGACCTTATCATCGGGGGCAAAGAAGGGCTTTCCCCTATCGAAAGGACGATCATCGACCGTTGTACCAGACTGGTGTACCGGGAATACCTGCAGGACCCATGCCCGGAAAATATGCCGATCTTAGGCGATCTTTACGAGCTGCTTTTGAAACAGTCTGAACCGGAGGCACAGAATATCGCAACGGCGCTGGAAATCTATGTCAATGGTTCCCTTAACGTGTTCAACCATCGTTCCAATATCCAGATGGATCAACACCGGGTACTGTGTTTCCAGCTTAAATCACTGGGAAAAGCCTTAAAGGAAATCGGGCTTTTGATCATGCAGGATGCGGTGTGGAACCGTGTCACGGCCAACCGTTCCAAACATAAAACAACCTGGTTCTATATCGACGAATTCCACCTTCTTTTGAAAGGACAGACAGGAAGTTTCAGCGTGGAGATCTGGAAACGCTTCCGTAAATGGGGCGGAATCCCATCAGGTTTAACGCAGAATGTCAAGGACCTTCTGGCTTCCCGTGAGATTGAGAACATTTTTGAGAACTCAGACTTTATCTATATGCTCAACCAGGCCCAGGGAGACCGTCAGATTTTGGCAAAGCAGTTGGGGATCTCCCCGCACCAGCTTTCCTATGTGACCCATTCCGGTCCCGGCGAGGGGCTTTTGTTCTTTGGAAATGTGATCATCCCCTTTGTGGACCACTTCCCGAAGGACACACTGTTGTACAGCGTGCTTACCACAAGACCGGATGAAGTAGCGGGGACCAAAGCGTGAGACAAAAATTAAAATGGATCGGAGGTGAGAACAATGGCACACGACAGGGAATTTCAAAGGAAGCGCAAAGATACCCGGATGCCGGTGCGTGATTCCCACGGGGAAGATCAACCGGCAGCTAGGCAGACCGCACAGGATTTTGATCTGCGCAGGGCACGGGACACCCCTTCTTCTGTCCCCGGCAAAACCCACAGGCAGGACATCCCTGTACAGACGGAATTTTCCCAGCTATCACCGGAAACACCGGCGTCCTTGTTGAAACAGGGCGAGGCTTATGCAGCCGCTTTGGATGGTTTTTCGGAACACTTTGAGACACCGGATGCTACCAGGACAGCGCCCCTGATACAGGACAACGTGCGAAGCAATTTCCGGCAGGAGGCTTCCAGGCGTTCTTTTGTAACAGAGGATGTGACAGACCATGATACCGGAAAATATGCTCCTTCTTCCGAAGGCTCAGCCCCACCGAACGGCACAGACAGATCCGGTCAGGAACACCGTTACCGAACACACCAGCATGGGAACAAATATCAGCAGCGTTTTCAGGAAGCGGCACAGGCGGAGGAACAGGCAGCGCAGAAGGAAAAGGGTATGGATAGCGAACCGCCGAAAACATCCAAGCTGGAATTTACTGCGGATGAACTACCGCCGGAGACAAAGGATAAAAAGCTCACCCATGCAAGACGGAAGGCGGAACGGACTGCACAAAAAGCAGAGCAGGCGCAAAATCGTCTACCTGCCCGGAAGAAACTGCGCATGGAGACGGTTTCCGACCCGGAGACCGGAAAAGCCAAAAAACACTTAAAATTTGAAAAGGAGGTCAAATCCCAAAAGGTCCATGTAAAAGGACCTGTACCCCTGCGTCCGGTCAAGGCGGGCGCCAATACTGCCATTGGTTACGCTCATAAAAAGATTTATGAGGCAGAGGATGAAAATGTGGGCATCAAGGCAGCCCACCGCTCTGAACTTGTGGGCGAGGCAGGGCTTCGCACGGCATATCACCGGCATAAAACTGCCCCCTACCGAAAGGCAGCGAAATTACAGCAAAAATTAGCAAAAGCAAACGCAAGACTTGCTTACCGGCAGGCTCTTAGCGACCACCCGGAGCTGAAGAAATATGCGATTGCCCGGATATGGCAGAAACAAAAACTGAAAAGGCAGTATGCCAAGGCTGCCCGTGAAGCCGGGAAACAGGCAAAAAATGCCGCAGTCGCAACAGAGAGGGTCAGCGTCGGTATTGTCCATGCGGTCAAACGGCACCCTATGATCTGCCTTGTCCTCCTGCTTCTCCTTTTGGTAATTTTCTTGATCATGTCCCTGTTTTCCACGTTCTCCAATATTGGGACCGGCGGTCTGGGAAGTCTGGCTGCTTCTACCTATCTCGCAGACGATCAGGACATCAATCAGGCGGAGCTTACCTATACCGAGTGGGAAACAGATCTGCAAATGGAAATAGACAGGGTGGAATCAGACCGCCCCGGTTATGACGAATACCGGTATAACCTGGGTGCGATTGAGCATGACCCGTATGTGCTGATGGGGTATCTGACTTCTGCTTATCAGGGATTTACTTACGATGAAGTGGAAAGCGTGCTGCGGCAGCTTTTCCAGGAACAATATACCCTGTCCTTTTCAGAAGAAACCGAGATCCGTTACCGCACCGAAACTTCCGTTGACCCGGAAACCGGGGAAGAAACCCAGGAGGAAGTGCCTTATGAATGGCGCATCTTAAATGTCAAGCTCACGGTCACACCTCTGGAAAACCTGGTCGTTTCCCGGATGAACGCAGACCAGAAAGAGATCTGCGAGATCCTGCTGCAGACAAAAGGAAACCGCCAGTATGTCAAAAATGTCTTTGGCACCAACTGGCTCCCTTATGTGACCAGCTACTACGGCTACCGGGTACATCCCATCAGTGGGGAAAAGAACTATCACACCGGTGTGGACATCGGGATGCCGGATGGCACAGAGATCCTTGCCGGGCATGACGGAACAGTTACCCTTGCGGGAAATGCCGGCGGTTATGGCTTATGTGTTGCCATTGAAGGCGAGGCATACGAAGGACATACCCTGACAACCAAATACGGGCACTGTTCCCAGATCCTTGTTTCTGCCGGGCAGGAGGTCAAAGCCGGGGATGTGATCGCAAAGGTCGGGAATACCGGAAATTCCACCGGTCCCCACCTGCACTTAGAGGTCCTGGTTGACGGCCAGTATTTGAATCCCCTGTATTTTGCCGATACCGGCGATACCAGCGAACGGCACCTGCCGGAAGTTGGTTCAGGCGGCACAGGAAACTACTTCGATTATGACATTCCACCGGAAGCCCTTGCGGATGAACAGTTTGCCGCAATGATGGCCGAGGCGGAAAAATATCTTGGCTATCCGTATGTATGGGGAGGCGCAAGCCCTTCCACTTCCTTTGACTGTTCCGGCTATGTGTCCTGGGTGATCAACAACTGCGGCGTCGGCTGGAATTTTGGAAGGCTGACTGCGGACGGTCTTTTAGGTGTATGTACGCCGGTATCAAGCGCAGATGCAAAACCGGGCGACCTGATCTTCTTCCAGGGGACCTACAATACCAGCGGCGCAAGCCATGTAGGGATCTATGTAGGAAATGGAATGATGATCCACTGCGGAGACCCGATCTCTTATGCTAACATCAATACAAGCTACTGGCAGCAGCATTTTTATACATTTGGGCGTCTGCCTTAACAGATTGGAGGTAATAAATTGAATCCTAAAATTGAAAAACTGGAAAAGGAAATTGAAAAGACCAAAACAAAGATTGCGGAAATGCAGGCAAAGCTCCATAAGCTGGAGGAACAGAAAACGGAGCTGGAAAATACCGATTATGTGGCGGTGGCGCGCAGTTTCAAACTAACGCCCCAGCAGCTTGCGGATTTTTTGAAATCACAGCAGGCAGCCCCTTCGGAAACTGTTTTGCCGCAGGAGAAGGAGGATGTGCATGAGGCTTAAAAAACTTTCCCTGCTGTTGGCGCTTACGCTTCTTGTAAGTGTCAGCGCATTACCTGTAACGGCTCATGCCGGCGGTTCCAAAGACACCACACCGCCAACGCTGACTGCTTCCCTAGAGGGCGATGCCCTGAAAATAGAAAGCAGTGACGATCTATCCGGCGTGGAGGCGGTCTTTGTTGATGAAAACCGTATCAACTCCCTCACCGATGGGAAAGCGTCGGTTGCACTAAAAGATTATGCAGGAACAGAAAAACAGGTAAGCATATACGCAAAAGATTATGCCGGCAACCGTTCTGATGTGGTAAAGCTGGATAATCCGTATTACAAAGAACCGGCTCCTGAAAAGAAACCTGCTACGGCAGCACCCCAGAGTCCGTCCGGTACACAGACAAAACCGCCTAAGGAAGAAAAACCTTCCGGCTCAAACGCTGCAACCCCTTCCGGCGGCGGAAATTCTTCCGGTTCAGATAACAGTACCGGACAGCAGGAAAATACTTCTGCGATCCCGGAAGGTGCATTTACCCCGGAAGGCACCGGAACGGTACAGGACAACATCAGCGGTACGGATGGGGAAAAGCAGTTTTACACCATCACTACGGACGCGGGCAATGTCTTTTATCTGGTGATCGACGGGAAACGGGAAGATAACAATGTCTACTTCTTAAACGGCGTCACAGAGTCCGACCTGATGGCGCTTGCAGAAAAGAACAATGGCAGCATGAGCATGATTCCCCAGGAAGAAAGCTGCAACTGCACAGAAAAATGTGAGGCAGGAAAGGTTAATACCGGCTGTCCGGTCTGCAAAAATGACTTAAATGGCTGCAAAGGAAAAGAAAAGCCGGCGGAAACTGAAAAACCGGCAGAACCGGAAAAGCCGAAGAAAGAAACCGGCAGCGTCGGCACGATCCTGTTTATCCTTGCTGCCTTACTTGCGGTCGGCGGGATCGGTTACTATGTAAAAATCGTGCGTCCGAAACAGCAGGCCGAGGACGATGCGGAATTTGAGGATGACGGTTATGGCGAAGGCTTTGACCCGGATGAGGCATACGGGGAACCGGAATATCTTTCCGAGGATGATTTTGACGACAAGGACAGCAAATAAGGCTGTCCTTTTAGATTTTATGAAAGTGAGGATTTTTTCATGGAACATATCATAACCAGACGCCGCGGCTTTCGCAGGCTGTTGGCGTTTTTGCTTTGTATGGCAAGCATTTTGGGGCTTCTTCCGGCTCAGGCTTTTGCCATGTCTGTCGGACAGACGGCAAGCTCCTGGCTGGGCGACCAGTATGTGGGCTCTGATGGGAACCACTACCGTGCCCCGGCGCCTTACACCTATCTTGCCTACCATGCAGACGGAACCATCGATGTACACACCAGTTCCGGGGGCAATGCTTACCGGCACTATATGCTGACGGATTCTGACGGGATCAGCCACCAGGTTTACTGTGTGGAGAGCGGGATTCCTTACCATACTTCGGAAAATACCTATGTTTCGGAAAGCGGGACCAACAGCCAATACCTGAACCTGCTTCCTGCCGAGGCAAGGAGGGGGATCACCCTGACTGCGATCTATGGCTGGAAACCCGGTGCGGCGCTCCCTGTTTCCGGAATCAACGAGGATGACTATAAGATGGCAACCCAGATCATCCTTTGGGAATACCAGCAGCAACTTAGAAGCGATCCGTACAGCCGCCACGGAAACGGCCACGCAGACGCCGACCAGTATTTCAGCGTGATCGCCGGACGACCGGCAGAAAAAGCCTATGACTGGATTCTTGCACAGGTCGCTTCCCATTCCACAGTACCTTCCTTTACTTCTTCTAAGAAAAGCGAAGCACCGGAACTGGAACTGAAATGGGATGTAGAAAAAAAGGTCTATACCCTGACGGTCACAGATACCAACAACTTGAAGATCGATCTGGAGGCTTTGAAAGGCAGCGGCGTTTCTGTGACAAGAAACGGAAATGAATACACCTTTACCAGCAGGCAGATGATGATGGACCCGGTGCTGTTTGAATTCCGAAAGAATATCCCGGTGGCAAACGACATGCTGATCTGGGGCAGACCAGGCTACCAGACCATGATGACCGGCGCCAGCGATCCGGTTTCCTTCTTTGTAAAGATCAAAACGGAAACTTACGGTACCGCAAAACTTGTCAAGACCAGTGAGGACGGCATTGTTTCCGGTATCACCTTCCATATCTCCGGTACGGACATTTTGGGAAATGAAGTCAATGAGGAAGTTACGACCGGAGAAAACGGCCAGATTGAAAAGAAGCTCCTGCCGGGAACCTATCTGGTAAAAGAACTTCCGGTGGATCGCTATGTGACCCCTTCCGCACAGTACGTGACCATTGAAAGCGGGCAGACTTCTTCGGTACATTTCAGCAATATCCTGAAGAAGTTCCGCGTCCATGTGGTAAAGAGCGACGCTGATACCGGAAATGCCCAGGGGGACGCCACGCTTGCAGGGGCGACCTATGGGATCTTCCGTGATGGCGAACTGATCGACACTTATACTACCGGGCCGGATGGCAGCTTTATGACTCGCTATTATGTGTGCGGGGATAGCTGGACGATCCGGGAGATCGAACCGAGCACCGGGTATCTTCTGAATGAAACCGTTTATGAAGTGGGTGCATCCCCTTCCCTGTATGAAGTGGAACTCAATACCACAGAAAATCAGGTGACGGAAACGGTTATTTACGGAAATATCCAGCTTGTCAAGCACACCGATGACCTGGACCCGGATGTGCCTGAGGGCGAAAATACCGACGATCCCAATGCCGGTATCATCGAACGCCCGGAAGCAGGCGCAGTCTTTGAAATTTACTTAAAGGCAGCCGGAAGCTATGACGCGGCAAAGGAAAGTGAACGCGACCTTCTTACCACGGATGCGGATGGTTTTGCTTCCAGTAAACCGCTTCCGTATGGGCATTATACGGTCCATCAAATCGCAGGCGAGGAAGGCAAAGCCTTTGTCCCGGACTTTACGGTATTCATTTCCTCTGACGGAAAGACTTACAGCTATATCCTGAACAACCGCACCATCACAGCCCGTCTGAAAGTTGAAAAATGTGACGCAGAGACCGGAAAGATTATCCCTGTGACCGGAACCGGTTTTCAGATCAAGGATCTTTCCACCGGGGAATTTATCACCCAGACCGTCTACTATCCGAACCCGGAAACACTGGATACCTTCTATGTTTCTGACGAGGGCTGGCTGATGCTGCCGGAGCCTTTGGCCGCCGGGGATTATGAACTTTATGAGGTAGCTGCTCCTTACGGCTATGTGCTTTCCGACCAGCCGGTACCGTTTACCATTGACGGCAGCGAGGCGGTTGTGACGGTCACGCAGTACAATATGCCGCAGAAAGGCCAGCTTACCATCACAAAGACCGGAGAAGTATTTGCTTCTGTCCAGGAAAACGACGGACTGTACCAACCGGTATATGAGGTTGCCGGACTTCCCGGAGCGGTCTATGATGTGATCGCAGATGAAGATATTTATACCGGTGACGGTACCTTGCGGGCAGCAAAAGATACGGTTGTGGAAACACTTACGACCGGCGAGGACGGTTCAGCAAAAAGCGGGCCCCTTTATCTCGGCCGTTACCGGCTGGAGGAACGTCAGGCTCCTTCCGGCTGTGTGCTGAATCCTCAACCGGAATATGTGGAACTGACCTATGCGGGTGAGACCGTAGAGGTTACACAGACAGCGGCCGGTCTTTATGACGAACGCCAGAAAGTGGATGTCACACTTTTCAAGGCAATGGAGACCGATGACCTGTTCGGTCTTGGCATGAACGAGGAATATAAGGATATTTCCTTTGGACTTTATGCTTCCGCAGACCTGACGGCGACAGATGGCAGCGTGATCCCGGCAGGTGGACTTCTGGAAGTGGTCTCTGTTTCGTCTGTGGAATCCGGCGGTTACAGCGCTTCCTTCGCTTCCGACCTGCCTTTTGGCAGCTATTATGTCAAGGAACGCACAACCAACGGCGCCTATATCCTTTCGGATCAGGAATATCCGGTTGTCTTTGAGTATGCTGGTCAGGAAACCGCCCTGGTACAGATCCTTGTCAATGAAGGCGAGGCTGTTTCCAATGAACTTCTCCGTGGGCGTGTAGACGGTGTAAAAGTCGGGGAAAACCCGGAAGGCGGCGAGGATGTCACGCTTGCCGGTGCGCTCATGGGTCTGTTTAGACCTGATACCGAAGAATTTACTGAAGAAAATGCGCTGCTTACTGCTATTACCGGAAAAGACGGCAGTTTTTCCTTTGAGAACATTCCTTACGGACACTGGATCGTCAAGGAGATCTCTGCCCCTGACCTTTATACGGTAAGCCCGCAGCAGCACCATGTATATATCGGTGCAGACGGACAGCATATCGAGATCCGTGTGGAAAACACCCTGATCCGCGGCAGTGTTCAGGTAACCAAAACCGAAGCTGTGGAGGAACCTTCCCCTGTGGAAAAGGAGGATAAGAAAGACAAGAATTCTTTCCTGCGCTTCCTGTCCGGTGCAGTGTTTGACCTGTATGCGGATTCCAACGCCAACCAGGAATATGATCCTGACGATCAAAAGATCGGTACGCTGAAAGAAACCGATGCAGGCTATCATACGGCGGAAAACCTTCTGGCTGGCGGCTACTTTATCAAAGAAAGCAAAGCGCCGGAGGGCTATCAGCCTGACTCAAACGCTTACTATTTTTCCATCACAGAAGATGGACAGGTCGCAGTTGTGGAAAATGGAGAAGCCGGGCACGGATTTACCAATGAGGCTTACCGCGGCAACTTAAAGATCACAAAGAATTCCAGCGACGGGCGCAAAGATGGTTTTGCCATCGAGGTTAAGAGTGCGGACGGCTCCTACTGCGAGACATTCACCACTCCAAAATCCGGCGTGATTGAAGTTAAGGGCCTTCGTGTCGGTATTTATACCGTAACAGAAGTTGCAAACCGGGCAAGCAAGGATTACATCATTCCTGATGCCGCTACGGTGGAGATCAAGGCAGATCAGACATCTACAGTCCAGTTCTTTAATGAAAAACCGGAAAAGCCGGATAACCCAAAGAACCCAAAGAACCCGGAAAAGCCTTCTGTTCCCTCCAATCCTTCCACCCCTCAAAAGCCGGTACCGCAGACCGGGGATGATCCGTATATTTTCCTGTATGGCGGACTGCTGGCAGCCGCACTGATCGGCGGCAGCGTATTTGCTGTGTATTATTTCAAAAAGGGAAAATACAGCAGGACTTCCCTGAAAAGAACGGCTGTCGGGGTTTCTGTCCTTTCACTCTGCGTTCTGGTGGCTCTTGGCAGCGGTTTTTTGGTGTTCCGTGACTTGAACCAGTATGCTGAGAGTAAAGATGCCTATCGAGATCTTGCCGGATATGTGGAAGTACCGGAGCAGACAGCTTCCCCGGAGTCGGCACCCGATCCGACAGAACCAAAACGGGACGATACCGATATTGTCCTGCCTTCGGTAGACTTTGAAACGCTCCGTGAAAATGGACCGGACATCATCGGATGGCTTTCCCTTCCTGATACGGTGCTCAATTATCCGGTAACGCAGACCGACAACAACGAATATTACCTGAACCATCTTTATGACGGAACCTATAACAAGGTTGGCTGCCTGTTTGCCGATTATGAAAACCGGGCAGATTTTTCAGACCGCAATACGATCATTTATGGTCATAATATGCGGGATGGTTCCATGTTTGCGCTGCTGAACCGGTACGATGAACAAAGTTACTTTGATGCTCACAGGCAGATGTATCTCGTTACTCCGAAGGGTGGTTATGTCATGGAGATCTTTGCGGCTTTTGCAGCAAAGCCGGAAGAATCCGGCAGTGAAACTTCTCCCTGGCAGCTTTCCTGGAAGGATGACGGTGCTTATACTACCTGGCTTACAGCTATGAAGGAACGTTCTGCGGTGGAAAGTGATGTGACTGTGACCTGCAGCGATAAGGTACTGACCCTTTCTACCTGTACGCCGGGCGGCACAGGACGCTTCCTTGTCATGGGAAAACTCGTGAAAGTAGATAACGAAATATAGATTTTAGACGGTGCGGGGGCAAAAGCTCCCGCACTTGCTGTTTACAAGGAGGATTTTATTTTATGGTAAATACCATTATTTCCATTCCCGGCTATGTCCATCTTTACCGCTCACTTTTGCGGTTTTACGACATGCCGGAAAATGAAGTCCGGGAAATGCTCTATCTTCTGAATACGGCAAACCTGGACTGCTACGAGTATTATCACCCGGACCGCAGTGTGATCCAGAGCGGACCGGTCGCTTTTTGCGGATGGCTGGAAACGAAAGACTGCCGCCCTTACCGCACAGAGGTACAGCTTTACAAGTCGTTGCTGTTTTTGAAGCGCAGCATTGACCGTGACCTGATCGTATCAGCTCAGAGGGAGGCTCTGCAAACCCTGCGCTGTATCATCTCCAATCTGGAATACCGCTTTTATAAAGCCTATGGCATGGAGATCGAGGACAAACGCACGGTCTATGGGGAATGTACCTACCGTCTGGTTCCAAGGGAGGACGAACCCAGCGTGTGCCTGATGCACGACTGGATCTACCTGCCGAGTGCTTAAAATGTCCCGAATAATACACAATATTCGGGACAAAATAAGAATACGATAGTTCCTATCTCCTGATATAAAATTTGAAACTGATGTATAAATTCTGTTCTATGTGGAATACTATTGCTAAAACTCTTGAAGCCTATTGAAAATTTGTCCCGAATAATATATAATATTCGGGACAAAAGGAGGGGAGCAATATGGCAAATGGCTATTCCAAACAGATTCAGGAGCAGATAAAAGCAGCGGCGGAAGGAACTATTTTCATCAGTTCTGATTTTGCGGATATTGCCGATACGGAAACCATAAGACGGAACTTAAACCGGCTTACACAGGCAGGTATGCTTCGCCGCATTTTGAAAGGTGTTTATGAAAAACCAAAATATAGCAAACTTCTGGATGAATATGTGGCGGCAGACCCGGAAGCGGTGGCGAACGCATTGGCACGAAGTTATCACTGGACGATTGCCCCATGTGGGAATACAGCATTGAACCTGTTAGGTCTTTCAACACAGGTAACAGCAGTATGGTCCTATATCAGCGATGGTCCATATAAGACCTACGAGTGGAACTCTACAAAGCTGGAATTTAAGCACCGAACCAATAAGGAGATTACCGGATTGTCCTATATGACAAGTTTGGTTATACAGGCATTAAAAACGCTTGGCAAATCGAATGTTACGCCAGAAGTCATACAGATGCTTTCCGAAAAACTGACAGACAAGGATAAACAGGCTTGTTTGAAGGAAGCAACAGAGTCTACGGATTGGGTTTACGATACGATACGACAGATTTGTGGAGGTGAAAAGGTACAATGAGAAATATAGCAAGACTTTCAGATAACGACCGCAGGGAGCTGTTCAGAAATACAGCAGATAAAATGGGACTGAATGATGCCATCGTAGAAAAAGACTTTTGGGTATGTTTTACGCTGGATTATTTATTTCACCGCTCACCATGGAAAGAGTCCATCACCTTTAAGGGAGGTACCAGCCTTTCAAAAGCCTTTCACCTGATCAGCCGGTTTTCAGAAGATATTGATTTGATTCTGGACTGGCGTGTATTGGGATATGGCAAAGATGAACCATGGGAGAAACGTTCCAATACAAAACAGGATGCTTTTAACAAAGAAGCCAATGCGCGTGCGGAGGTATTTCTGTCCGAAACATTCTGCCCGGCAGTCAAAGCCGGCTTATCCCAGGAAATCGGTTGTGAAGCAAATGTCTACATAGATGAAAAGGATAAACAGACGGTCATTTTCGCCTATCCGCACCTTTTTACAAATACGGCGACCTTACAGGTGATCCGTTTAGAGATTGGTGCGCTGGCAGCGTGGACTCCTGCAAAAACAGCGCAGATCGAACCTTACGCGGCAAAATATTATCCGAAGATTTTTGAGCAAAAAGAAACTGCAATCCTTACCGTTGCCCCGGAACGGACCTTCTGGGAAAAAGCCACAATCCTGCACCATGAAGCGAACAGACCGGAACATTTGGAAATGCCGCAGCGGTATTCCAGACATTATTATGATCTCTACCGCATGGCTGCAACACCGGTTAAAGAAGCTGCTTTTTCCAGGCTTGACCTCCTGAAGAAAGTTGTAGATTTCAAAATGAAATTCTATCCCAGATCATGGGCGAAGTACCCGGAGGCTGTGCCGGGCACATTAAAATTACTCCCGCCGGAATATCGGTTTGCAGCATTGGAAGCGGACTATAACTCTATGCAGGATATGTTGTATGGGGATGTTCCGACATTTGAGACAGTCATAGCAGCGGTCCAGGAACTGGAAAAAGAGATCAATACACTATAAACAATTACATATCCATTTATTTGCCGGCTATTCTAAGATGCTTTAGAATAGCCGGTTTCTTGTTTTCAAAGGAGGGATGCTATATTACGCAAAATGAAGTCAATGCCGTTTTTGACGAACAGGTGCGGCTCTGTGCTGATACCTTGAAACGGAAAACCAAAGAATACACCGGGGATGACCCGGACCGGCTGGGTGCATTTAAGGCAGCGGCAGCTTTACAGCACACAACGCCCCAGCGTGCCCTTGCCGGTATGCTGGCAAAGCATATTGTTTCTCTATACGATATGTGCTTTGCCGAAGAAGTGGTTTATCCGATGGACACATGGGACGAAAAGATCACAGACAGTCTTAACTATCTGTTCTTACTGAAAGCGATTGTAAAGGAGGGACATACCAATTAAACAGATTGAAGTAAAAATTTTGAACTGCCAGGCGGTAGCGGAAGCAGAAAAAAACATGGTCTTTGCGGCAAGGCTTACCCAGCAGGGACATAAGATTGCCTCAATGGACGACCTGATGGAGCTCTACGAAAAATCATTCAGCGTTCAGACAGTAGCAGCTATGGGGGCGCTTCCCCATCCTACCATCCAGAAATTTGCGGTGATCACGGTAGCCATTGTCGGCGCCAGCAGGCGTTTTCTGGCGCAGATCACCCGCCACCAGAACGAAGTAAAATTTATGAGCGCATCGCTGCAGTACAGCAACTATACGGGACAGGCGGATTTCGCTGTCCCGTATTCTATTATGACGGCTCCGGCAGTGGTACGGGAACTGTACTTAAAAAGCTGTAATGAAAGCATGAAATGTTATGAAGCCCTGTGCACTGCCGGAAGCGGGCACGATGCGGCCGGCTATGCCACGCCCCAGGGATTGCGGAATGTACTGCTCATCAGCGCCACCCCTTATCAGTGGAAACATATCATCAGCCAGCGGGTATGCCGGAGAAATACAGATGAAACAAGGATCGTGCTGCTAAAGGTCTGGAAAGAACTTTATGAACTAAGCCCTACTTTGTTTGCCCCATCACTGACCGGGCCTTTTTGTCAGATGGATCGATGTCTGGAAGGGAAAATGACCTGCGGACGAAAACTGCAGGCAAATATGACGCCAGAGGATATTTTGGAAAAAGATTATCCTGCTCTTTGGGAAGGAGACTGCCGATGAAAATAAAACTGATCGACTTTGGCGTACCGGAGCACCAGCGTCCTTACCGTCCGCATGGCAATGATGCCGGAGCGGATGTTTATCTGCCCTATGACTGTACCTTACAGCCCGGAGAAATCGCCAAAATTCCTTTGGGTTTTGGACTGGAAATACCGGATGGATATGCGGGATATATCTTTCCCCGTACCAGCATGGCGGTAAAAGGTCTGGTCTGTGAACTGCCGCCTGTGGATTCCGGCTACCGTGGAGAGATCCATGCGATCATCAGCAATGTAAGCAATCAGGCGCAGTCTCTTTTTAAGGGAGCCCGTATCGGGCAGCTTGTGATCACGCCGATCGTCATTGCGGATTTTGTAACCGATCTGGGAACAGAACGAGGAACCGGCAGCTTTGGCAGTACCGGCGAATAGAAAAAGGCTGTTTGGAGAACAGTTTTTGAATACTTATCGGTATAGGGAGCGGACATTTCGAGAACATTATAAAATATAATAAAGAAAGTCACGAAAAAAGCGGCCATTACCGTGACCGCTTACTTTCTGCTATTGAGTTCTTTCATAATACCGAGGATATATTGCATGGATTGAGGATCAAGCTGTCTTGCCTCTGCAATGAATTCCTTTAAGGTTTCCGGGTAGGTATTTCCTTCATCAAAGAATTCCTGCGGTGTCACACCCAGATATTCGCAGATGTAGAAAAAAGACTGCATAGCGGGAAGTGACTTTTTATTCTCAATATTATTGATGTAGTTGTTTGCCTGACCTAACGATAAAGACATATCACGTGCGGAAACTCCTTTTTGTGTCCGCAGCTTCGCTAATCGTTCCGGGACAAAATCTTCATACATCGCCTTCACCTCCCATTCTGTAATAGATTGTACCTCACGCCCCTTTATTATCCGCAAAAGGAAAAAGGGTATTATCGTTGACTTGCTAAATTAAATCTATTACTATATGAAAAGTGAAGAATTTTACCTATCAGATGGAGGGATGACCGATGAAAGGAAAAACTTGCTGTGTTACCGGACACAGGGATTTACCGCAGAATGAGATCAACAAAATAAAAACAGCCTTGGCACATGAGATCGATGCTGCTGTTACAGATGGGTTCACCTGTTTTATGAGCGGTTTTGCAGATGGCGTAGACCAGTATTTTGTGGAGCTGGTGCTGGAAAGAAAGCAGACCACCCCGGCACTGGAGCTGATCGCAGTGATCCCTTACCGCAAGCGTCTGGACAGCCTAAATAAGAAAACAAGAACCCGTGAACTGCTGGAGGCTTGTGCGGATGTTGTTGTGATACAGGAAAAATATCTCCCAAGCGTCTACTCCCACAGAAATCGTTATATGGTGGAACACTCCGACCGAGTGATCGCTGTATATGACGGACGGGAAACCGGAGGTACAGCAAAGACGATCCGCTTTACCCATCGGATGAAGAAGGAACTGCGGGAAATCCCAGTTGGAGAAATCGTCCTGCCGGATCACTTGAAACCAAAAACAAAATAGATACCTGTTGATGCGCTCACTTTGAAGTGGGCGTTTTTCTTTACCCATTTTTAGGAGGAATGCTTATGTGGAACCTGATCTTACATTTCCTTACCTTTGCCGGAGGGATAGTTTCCGGCGTTATGCTGATGTGTCTTATGCAGGTTGGAAAAGAGAACACGGAACATTCCGAACCCAAACACAACGCAAATCTGACGGACAAAAAGGAGGACAACGATTGAATCAGAATTTTGTAGAATATGTAAAAAGCCATATCAAGGAATACCTGCCTATGGAATACCAGAACGCAGTAGTTTCCATCAATGAAGTAACAAAAAGCAACGACCGGCTGCTGACCGGATTGACGATTCTTTCTCCCGGAGAACGATCTGCACCAACAATCTATCTGGAAGCGCTCGCCGAGCAGGTGGAACAAGGGCTGTCCTTAGATGCGGCGATGAAACAGATCGCACAGATTCAGGTGGAAAATCACAACCGGGTTCCGCTGGACATCTCTGTTCTGGAAAACTATGAGGCCATCCGTCCTATGCTGGCGGTACAGATGTGCGATCCTGAAACAAATCAGGAATATCTGAAAGGAAAACCTTATACTTCCTGCGGGGATCTGGCAGCTTATTACAGGATTCAGGTTGCAGCAAATGAGGAAGGGACTGCTTCTGTTGCCATTACTGAAAGCATGATTCAGATGTGGGGTATCACAAAAGAACAGCTTCATAAAGATGCGGTGCAGGCAGCAAACGCAAGGAGTCCTGTCTGCCTTTATGACATGGAAGAAGTCATGGCAGAAAGTATCTTCTCTGTAAAACCTGAAAACCTCTTTAACCGTGAAGAACCATTGGATATAGGAATGATACCCATTTATATCTTGACAAATCAGGAAAAATTAAACGGTGCATCTGTATCGGTGCAGGACGGCGTTCTGGAAAAAGTCGCTGAATTACTCGGTACCAATTTTTATGTCCTTCCGTCATCAATCCACGAGCTGCTGATTTTGCCGGATAATGGTTCCATGCAGCTTTCCGAATTGGAAGCTATGGTACGAGAGGTCAATGCTACCCAGGTAGCCCCGGAGGACCGCCTTTCGGATAAGGTCCAGTATTATGACCGTGAGGCAAAGCTGCTGCAGCGTGGACAGGAAAAAAGCGTTTTAGGACGGCTCTCGGATAAAAAAGCACAGATTCAGCAGGCAGATCACACAGCACCAAAGCAGCCCCACCGCAGTGAAGTAAGTCTGTAAGAAATGGAGGTTACAAAAATATGAAACTTGTGATTGCAGAAAAGCCCTCTGTTGCTATGTCACTGGCAGCAGTATTAGGCGCAACGGAAAGAAAAGACGGTTATCTCGAGGGTTCCGGCTATCTGGTGAGCTGGTGCGTGGGACATCTTTTGGAACTGGCACAGCCGGAGGCTTACAAAGAACAGTACGCCAAATGGCGGTATGAGGATCTTCCGATCCTACCGGAAAACTGGAAATATGAAGTGCCAAAGGATAAGAAAACGCAGCTTGCCCTTTTGTGCCGATTGATGAAGGACAAACGGGTGGATTCCGTGGTATGCGCTACGGATGCCGGACGAGAAGGAGAACTGATCTTCCGTCTGGTCTATGAATATGCCGGATGTAAAAAGCCTATGGAGCGCCTTTGGATTTCCAGTATGGAGGATGCGGCGATCCGTGAGGGCTTTGACCATCTCCACCCCGGCAGTGATTACGATAAGCTCTATGATGCGGCGGTCTGCCGGGCAGGAGCCGACTGGCTGATCGGGATCAATGCCACCCGGCTTTTTTCTGTCCTGTATGGTGTCACCCTAAATGTCGGCCGTGTTATGTCACCGACACTGGCACTTTTGGTACAGCGTGAGTCGGATATTGAATCCTTCATCAGTAAGCCTTTTTATGTGCCGGAAATCACCTGCGGAGGTTTTACTGCTTCCGGCGAAAAAATGACGGAACGATCCGAGGCTGAAAAAATCCGTATGGACTGTGACCACAACTCCGCTTTTGTGCGTTCTGTGGAAAAGCAGGTAAAAACTATACAGCCTCCCCGCCTTTATGACCTTACAACTCTGCAAAGGGAATGTAACCGTATTTATGGCTATACGGCTCAACAGACCCTTGATTATGTGCAATCTCTCTATGAAAAGAAGCTGGCAACCTATCCGAGAACGGACAGCCAGTATTTGACGAAGGACATGCAGGCAACCGCCGCTTCCCTGATCCTGTGGCTGCGTGACAATATGACCTTTGGAAAAGGCTACGCCGGAGAGCCGGACATTGACCGGGTAACAGATGACAGCAAAGTGACTGACCACCATGCCATTATCCCAACTGTGGAAATCGCACGGACAGACCTGTCAGAGCTTCCTTCCGGGGAGCGGGATGTGCTTACCCTGCTTGTCGTCAGACTGCTTTGTGCCACAACGCAGGTACACCGATTTGAAGCGGTCACCGCTATATTGGACTGCCAGGGATATACTTTTACGGCAAAAGGAAAGACTATTTTACAGTCCGGCTGGAAAGAGGTGGAACGGATTCACCGTATGAGTATCAGGCAGAGTGAAACGGAACACAAAGAAAATGAAGCTGTCGCTCTCCCTGTGCTGCAGGAAGGACAGACTTTTGAAGCTGTATCAGCAAGTCTCCGTGAAGGGAAAACTTCACCGCCGAAACACTATACGGATGTGATATTTTGTGAGCGTAAGGAGTGGATAGGAATTGAAGAAAGGAGTTCAGCATGAGAAGAAAAAAAGATAGAAGCAATGGCATTACTGCTTTGTATGAAAGACTGTCTCGTGATGATGATAATGCTGGAGAGAGTAACAGTATAGTTCATCAAAAGCAAATGCTTGAAGATTATGCTATGAAACATGGTTTTACGAATCTTGTTCATTTTACCGATGATGGTTGGAGTGGAGCGACTTTTGACAGACCTTCATGGAACAGACTTGTTGAAGGTGTTAAAAACGGAGAAATCACTGCCTGTATCTGCAAAGATATGTCCAGAATCGGCAGAGATCATCTGCAAGTAGGTTTTTTCACTGACATTCTGTTTAGAGAAAAGGAAGTTCGATTTATAGCAATCAATAATGGTATTGACAGTGACCGTCAAGAAACCAGTGAGTTTGCCCCTTTTCTGAATATCATGAAGAACATAAGCTGTTTGGGAAGGGTGTTCTGCTGAATCACTCTTTTTCGACAAAGCGATGCGGTTCAATCGCAAACCGTTTTTATAGAATGTTGTCAGGTGTATGCCCGGACTGCGGATGCAGCCGGGTCTTTTCTTTTTCTCATTATACCACACCAACAAAGCGGTAAAAGATTTTAATGTCCTGATGGCGCTGGCCGTCTATGACGGAGCGTTCTCCGATCTCGATATGGTCAATCAGTTCCTCAACGATTTCCCGGTCAAGCTCCTGCACATCCAGATAGCGGCAGACGATGCTTGCCCATTGTCGGATATTTTCAACCTCTTGCTGGGCTTTTCGTTCCTCTGCCAGAAGAACCTCCAGACGCTCTGCCTTTTGGATGCGTTCCTGTTCACTTTTCTGAATCAGGACCGCAAAGGTATCGTTATTGATTATGCCGCTGACCTTATCCTCGTAAAGTTTGGCGGTCATGTGTTCCAGCTCTCCGATACGCCGCCGCAACCGGCTGATTTCCAGTTTGGAATCCTCTTGCCTGGCTGTGCTTTCGGAAAGTATCTGCTGTCTCAGCTTGTCCAGCACAGCATTTTCATCCTGCGCTATTGCTTGACTGTGCGCCCTGATTTCATTCAGCACCAGCGTTTTCAGCGAGATTTCATAAATCCGATGCCAGGAACAGGCACTGCGTCCGGTGGTGGCAAAGTGGGAGCAGATATAGGAAACATATCGCTTGGATGTCCCGTTTTTTCTGCGCTGGGTCTCGCGGGTGGCTGCCAGAGGATGCCCACAATCGGCACAGACCAGTTTGCCGGTGAACAGGGCGGGCATAGGGGCGGCATGATTTGCCACCTGCTGTTTCACTGCCCGGTTCTTTTCCTGAACCGTTTCCCACAGTTCCCGGTCAATGATTGCTTCGTGGACATCCTCATGGCAAATCCATTCTGTTTCCGGCTTCTGTATCATGGTCTTATCCTTGTAGGAACGGGAGCCGGTACGGTTTTGTGTGACTATGCCGAGATAAACAGTATCGTTCAGAATATTTTTCACCGTGGCATAGGTCCACAGTTTGGAGTATTTGCAGCCGCCTTTTTTCCCGTAGTGCAGTTCCCAATACCAGCGGGGAGAAAGGATGCCTTTCTTGTTCAGCGCCGCCGCAATCTTACCGTAGGCCATGCCGGAACAGCGCATCTGATAGATTTCCCGCACCACAGCGGCGGCTTCTTCATCCACCACCAGCCGGTGTTTATCCTCGTCGCTCTTGCGGTATCCGTAAGGAGCATAGGCGGTCAGATATTGGCCGCTTTTCTTTTTGGCGTACAGCACCGATTTGATTTTCCCCGACAGGTCCTTTAGATGATAGTCGTTCATCAGACTGCGGAAGTGCAGCATATCGGTGTTGTCACCCTCGCTGTCCAGACAATCCAGCACAGATACAAACCGGCAGCCCAGGGATGGGAAAATCACATCCGTATAGCGGCCTACCTCCACAAAGTCACGCCCCAGGCGGGACAGGTCTTTGACCAGAATCAGGTTAATCAGGCCGTGGCGGGCATCCTCCAGCATTTCCAAAAATCCGGGCCGCTGAAAATTCCCACCGCTGTACCCATCGTCCCGATAGGTCTTGACCTCCATCCAGCCGTTGAGCATGACAAATTTGGAGAGGATTTCGTACTGGTTCTCTATGCTGGCAGATTCATCGCCGGGTATATAGTTTTTTGCCTTTGCGGAATTGGAGGCATCATCCACGCTCAGGCGGCAGTAAATGCCGACCTTATATTGCTTCTTCAAGTGGCTGCCTCCTTTCTTCCTGCGACAGCGCCGCGTCCACATTTCCGACATAGCGGTAGTAAACACGGAGGTCACAAATCCGCTGTCCACCCACTTTTTTGGTTTCTCCCACCTCAATGCGGTCCACCAGTTCAAAGAGAATGGATTCATCCAGCTCGGTAATCTCTGTGTATTGGCGGATAATGGTCAGCCAGCGGTCCGCATCCGTGCGGTTTTCCAGATAGCTTTTGACCTTGTGTTCCAGTTCCGGGATGGCTTCGGACTTTTTTGCCCGTTCCGCTTCATATTTGTGCATCAAGGTTTGAAAAACGGTCTGCGGAATGGTTCCGGCACATTTATCCTCGTAGAGATTCTGCATCAGCCGTTCCAGCTCGGAAAGCCGCGCTGTGTATGTTTTCAGCTCCTGTTCACAGGAGGAAAGGCGGCTTTTTGCTTCCTTATCCTTTAGGCGGATGATCTGCTGGACCAGCTGCTCCGGGTCATATTCTGCAAAACGGGCCTTTTCCCGAATGTCCTCCAACACCAGCTGGGTCAGCACATTTTCATAGATAGTGTGAATGGTGCAGGCTCCCTTGCCGCTGCGGGAGTAGTTGCCGCAAATAAAGGAACTGTACCGCCCCGGTGTTCCGTCTTTATAGGTGAATCGCTCCACCTGATTTCTCATTTTGAAGCCGCAGTCCGCACAGTACACAAGGCCGGTGAAGATACTCTTATAGCCATCAGCGGAAAAAGATTTCCGTACCTTCTTTTTGTCAATGCTGACCACGGTATCCCACAGCTCCTGTGAGATAATCGGTTCATGGGTCCCTTCCACACGAATCCATTCTTCCTCCGGTTTGCCCACGAGTTTGCGAGACTTATACGACAGCGTTCCGGTTTTTCCCTGGATCATGTTGCCGATATAAACCTCGCTGCGGACGATGTTTTTCACCGTCTGGTCTGCCCATTTGTGGTTGACCCGGCGCGGATCGCTCTGTCCCTTGCGCTGGTAGTACAGCACACCGGGGGACGGGATGCCTTCTTCGTTCAGCGTGACGGCGATGGCGTGAAACCCTGTTCCGGCTGCCCGCATCTCAAAGATACGGCGCACAATCGGGGCGGTGTCCTCGTCGATCACCAGATGGTGCTTATCCGCCGGGTCCCGCTTGTAGCCATAGGCGGGGTAGGTTCCCATGAATTTGCCGTTTTCAGCGCAGGCTTTTTTAACTGCCTTGACTTTCTTGCTGGTATCGCGGCTATAAAATTCGTTAAATAAGTTCAAAAAGCACATGACATCGGTGCTGCCATTGGTGCTTTCCGTGTCAATGCCGTTGTTCAGAGCGATAAACCGACAGCCCAGGGATGGGAACAGGTAGTCTGTGTACTGTCCAAATTCGATGTAGTTACGGCCAAAACGGGACAGGTCCTTGACCAGAATCACATTGATCCGCTTGGCCTTGGCATCCTCTATTAGTCGTTTGACCCCAGGACGGTCAAAATTCGTACCTGAATATCCATCGTCGATATAGGTATCAACCTCATTCCAGCCCCGCTGCTGTACATAGTTCTGAAGCAGCAGTTTCTGGTTCTCGATACTGACGGATTCGCCGTCGCGTTCATCGTCGTTACTCAAACGGCAGTAGATGCCGACGTTGTATGTTTTTGTAGTCATCTTTATTTTCCCTCCCGACAATTCAGATTCCATACCTCGTGCGGCGTGATGGCTCCACAGGGAATCTCCCTGCATGAACATCGTAACGGAGAATCCATCGCCGCGCAAGGGTGCGGGTCGCCGGTGGCGACCTCTAAACGCCGAAGGCGGTTAGAAGCACCGACCGAGCCGGCAGGCGAGAAGCGGCAAAGCCGGGAGGATGGTGTGACTATGTAGCCGTGTGTGCGGAACAGCTGGCAGGTGTGGAAACCTCCGACATGGCGCGCCGGACGGCCAGCTGCTCCAAAGTCTTTCCCAGCTCCTTTTCACCCGAAAAAAAGCTGGTCACACGGTAAATGGTTTTCCCGATTTTCACCTCTTTGTAGGAGGTTGTAGGGGTATTCCTCTGATCCATATTGACGCACCTCCAGTCGAAAAACCTGCTTCTTCATAAGATATGAGGAAACAGGTTGTCTCAATTCATATAAAGATAAGCAGCCGCACCGATAAAGTTGAGGGTTTATGCGAACCTGACAATCGGTGTAGCTGCTGTATTGTAGTTTGGTTTATGCTCGCCACATTTGCCACGCACCCCTGACGATGGGGACATTCCGGTCTCCGCTGGCGCGGCTGTCATAACTCCGCAGCGTCGTTTTACTCGTGCGCCGCAGGGTTCCTCCCAAGTCTTTAGGAGGCCGTGAGGAAGTATCATTATTCCCCCATGCAGTCATCGCGCCCCGAAATGCCGCTTTCAGGGTTCAGGCTGGCGTAGATCGCTCGGAACAGTCTTGTTCATCACCTCCTCTGGGCTGTCCATCTTCGCGGCGCGCCTGATTCGCTCGTACATGGGTTATGTACCGGAAATGCCGTCTATTCAGTTGTCAACGAATCATGAAAGCTTATCTCAGCCTATAATGAAAATAGGATACTGACTCCACTACTTTTTTCACTTCTCTTTTTGCCTTACAATAGTCTTAGGCAGGATTAAGTTTGATTGCACCTTGGAGGATTTGCACCCCGTTTGTCAACGTAAATGATTTGCCCTTGAGCACAGCATATTGTCGCACCTTTTATGAATAGCACGAGTAGCAAAGTCCGTATTATCTCGGGCAAATCTCCTGCCAATTCTATAGTAAAGGAGTTGTTCTGTATGAAAGACCTTCTGGAAATTTCCTGTGGACTGGATGTCCACAAAGAAAAAATTGTTGCATGTATCCTGACTGGTCCTCTGGGCAAGCCAACCCGTTCTGAAATCCGTGAGTTTTCTACATTGATTCCGGATATGATAGCATTACGGAATTGGATCGTTTCTAAAAACTGCCATCATGTAGCTATGGAAAGCACCGGTATCTATTGGATGCCGATTTATGAAATACTGGAGGATGCTTTCTCTGGTGACATTACCCTGCTTGTTGTAAATGCACGCCATATGAAAAATGTTCCTGGCAAAAAGACCGATATGCGGGATTCCGAATGGATTTCCACCTTGCTTCGCGCCGGACTTTTGAACGGAAGTTTTATTCCCGAAAAAAGGATTCGGGAATTCCGCGATCTAAATCGTTACCGTAAGAGTGTCATCCGCGATATTACGTCACAGAAGAACAGGATTGAGAAATTTTTACAAAGTTCCGGCTTCCGTCTATCATCCTTTATTTCTGATATTTTTGGCGCTTCGGGTAGAAACATCATTCTGCATTTAGTTGAACATGGGCAGATTGATAAAACTGCTTTAGATTCTTGTCTCAAAACCAAGACCAGAAACCGTATTGATGAAATTCTCATGTCCGTGAACGGAACACTGTCAGAACACCAAAAGGCATTTTTAAGGATTCTCATGACTCATTATGATTCTTTAAAGAAACATCTTGCTGAAATTGAAACGAGTCTCGAGGAAGATATGGCTCCATTTGCCCTGCAGGTTGAGCAGTTGAATAGCATCTATGGAATAAGCACAACTGCTTCCTGTGCAATTATTGCTGAAATCGGTATTGATATGAAGCCGTTTAAAACTGCGGAACACATCTGCTCATGGGCCGGTTTGTGCCCAGGTAATAACGAAAGTGCTGGAAAACGAAAAAGCACCTCTGTCACAAAAGGCAATCCTTACATAAAAAGTATGCTCTGCGAAATTGCCTGGGTGATTGCAGGGAAACGCAACACTTATCTTTCGGCATGGTACTGGAGAATCAAACAGAAAAAAGGAGCCAAAAAAGCGATTGTCGCACTTGCCCGAAAACTTCTTGTCATCATCTACACAATGTTAAAACAAGGAACTCTATTTGACGAATCCTGTTTTGAAACAAGACGTAAGCACTGTGAACAAAAACAGCTTTCTCGTTATATACGGGAATTGGAAAAACATGGTTATCATGTGGAAGCTCAAAGCTAGCCTTTCTTAAATACGATCAATCTCTCACTACAGGCAGCCAATACTGTGACTGCTTTATAGTGATGCTTTCATAATTGTTGAAAACATTTGTTGTCAAGGTTCAGTTTTTGGCTACGAGTTTTATTTTCGTAGCAAGCTGCATGAGGGAGATAGACCCTCTCACTTATTTCCCCGTTGGGAGAGTGGTTTTGGTCTATGCTTTCCCCATGTTTTCTAAAATTTTTTTTAATTTTTGAAGCAGCTTGACTTTGCGGTGATGCAGAGCTGTTTTGGAAATTCCAAGCTCTGTGCTGACAATCCGTTCTGACTTATCCTCGAAATACAGTTTGTGGAGAATAATCCTCTCATCCGCTGACAGATGTTGTAATAATTCCTCCAGCCAAACGGACGAGACAGCTTGTTCCTCCACGGGCTGACCGGAAGCGGAAAACTGCTTGTCCTGTTCCAGCAGGCGCTCAAAGGAATCCTCTCTGCTGGGCAGGAAAGTTGCGGTTTCTTTCTGGAACTTTTCCGTTTTCAAATCGTAGGAAAAGTATTCTTCTTTCCGCTCGTAGTGCTGATACACATGGTAAACCTGTTCGCTTACCAGCACAGCCTGTCCATCTATGTAAAGATAATAATTTGTCCTTTCTTCACGATTTTTACTCATAGCCGTTACCTCCAATAGTTTGAAAAGTGGATGGTTTTCAAACTCTCGGAAGGCGGCGAACGGCAGCGGTAAGATCCGGGATGCCTTTCTAAAAAAGAGAAAACAAAAACGCCAGTTTCCCATAAAAGGAAATTGGCGCAGCAAAATACACTATGATAATACCGGAAATACTGCCATGATAATGCCGGTGGAGGAGCATAATGTATCTGGACAAATCTCAGGCTTTTTTTGACAAGACGGGTCTTGTCGTTTTATGTTGAAATACTTTATAGTGCATGGCGGCATCCTCCTATTGCCGCCATGCCAAATTGCAAGGTGTAGGGTCGTCGTTAGATTTTAGGCAAAAAGAAGCGGCGGCTCCTGTTTCAAAGCCGCCGCACGATAGAACGGACGCGTGAATAGGGCTGCTGTACGACGGCTTTTTTTCTTTTGCCGTCGTCCGGCAGATACTATATTTGTTTTGCACGAAACTACAAATTTATGATTTTTTCAAGTAAAGCACTGTCTGCTTATTATCAATTTCTGTTTTAATGGTAACAATTTTAGCTTACAAATAGGTGAATTTTGGCTTACAAAACTGTAAGTTCAGAAAGAAGCAGACGATTTCGTATCGAAACCGTCTGCTTTATAAACATATGAACTGAATTTATTGTGCGCTGATCGTGTCAACAATGGACATCTTGTGGATTTTCCGCACTGGCCCACGCACCGCAAATATCACCGCTAAAATCATGATGAAAAGGATAATCGTCAATTCCATCCATGGAATTCCCCAGGCATCTCCCCAAAAGGATGTAATCAACATTTCAAAGAGTTTTTGATTACAGATCAGGCCCAGTACAGTGCCGATGATACTGCCAGTAATCGTGTAAACACAGGCCTCAGCGATAATCATTTTTTTGAGTTGGCGGGTACTGAGTCCAATCGCCCGGAATACGCCGTACTGCCTGGTTCTTGCCGCAACGCTCATGGTGATGCTGTTAATAATATTGAACACAGTAATCAGGGCAATCAATACTAGGAATCCATAAATGAACAGGCAAAAACAATAATAAGTGCCCCTGACACTGCTGTTGCTCATCCGTTCATCGGAGAAAGTGTACGAAGTCCCTGCTATCTGCTGGATGGCGTTGACATCCTCGTCTGTAGCTTTGTTTGTCAGCTGGATGTCAACGATCGTGTAGTTCGATGTCCCGCTGAGCTGCCGGAAAGTGTCCTCGGAACAGATGAGCAGAGCCGTATCGTTGGCGTTGCCAAAGGGGGCGGTGGAAAGCATTCCGGCTATCTGGAGCTGCTGATTCTTCCCGCCAATGTCCAAGGTGACGGTATCACCAACTTGGATCGTAGTTTCCGGTTCATAGACAATCAGGGCCGTTCCAGGTTGGCTTGCGACAGTGTCTAAAGATCCTTCCAACAGGTATTCCTTCGCCCACCCAAACTGGTTCTCCTCGTAGGTAAGCAGGTCGGCTTTTTGGGGTTCGATCGCGCCCTCCATGGGCAGGTCATAGGCAAACATCCGCCCATAGGCAGCTTTTACGGCGGGATTCTCCTTTAATTTTCCCAGAATCCCGCTGTCCACAGACAGGGAATGATCCGGACTGATAATGGACAGATCCGCTGTCCAGGGACGCAGAGGCGTCAGAGAATGCTTCATAAAATCCACAGTCACAGAAAAAGAGAGAAACAGGATGATGCTGAGCGCAAAAGAACCCGCCATCAAAATCAGATTTTTCCTGCTTGCCGTGGCATGATGGACGCCCAATGCCGTTTCCACCTTGAAAAGGCGGGTGTTGGCCGCTCTTTTTGCAGGTTGCTGCCCATTCGCATTGCCAGAAACTGCCGCCAGGGGCGATACTCTGGCCGCTTTTTTGGCGGGAGAACGGGCCGCCAGCAAAACGGTCAGAAGCCCCACCAGGATTCCCGCCAGGATACTGGGGATACTCAGCCCCAAAGCCGGCATCTGTGCAAAATATTCTGGACTGAGAATCCGTAACACAGCGCAGAGAATCCAGATCACCACGACGCCTGCTCCAATCCCTGCCGGGATTGCAAACCGGCACCAGAGGAGGGCTTCCTTGCGAACCAATCGAATCACCTGTTTGGGAGTGGCTCCGATACACCGCATCAAGCCAAAAAACTCTGTGCGCTGGGCCACATTGCTGTTCAAGCTGCTGGCAATCATCATGACGCCCGCAGCCAGCACCAGTACAAACAGGATGGCGGCCACTACGTAGATCTGCATCATCTTGGAGCTGTCGCTCTGACCATACATGCCCATGAGCTTGACATTTTCATAGACCTGTTCATCGGACAGCCCGAGGTCCGCTTTCAGCTGTTGAATCTCCCGGCGGGCATTCCAGGGGTTTTCAAACTGAACATAGCAAACGCTGTCGTAATCCTCCAGAGTTTCATGCTTGACAGCGGGATAAATCGAACGGAATGCGTCCGTGGTGATGGAAACTCCTATGGAATCCTCACTGGTAGTTTTCATGGCGTCTTTACAGAATCCAGAAATAATATAGGTCAGTTTCTCACCGTCAGGTCCATCTATGACAACGGTATCACCGATTTGAAATCCCAGACGGTCTTTTGCACTTTGCGTCAGCATGGCTTCAGATTCTGTCTGAGGGAAATTTCCTTCCGCAATACCATCAACCATCATATCCGAAAACCACGGCGCATCGCAGCCCATAATAATAGCTGTTTTCCCGGATAGAGTATAGCCGTCCTCTCCACGATAGTTGAGAACGCCATAACGGGCGGCGGCTTTGACAGCGGGACGTTTGGCAATCAGAGAGCAGTCCTCATCGGTAACATACCGCAGACCGACATGAAAGTTCCCGCCATCCATCTGAGCCTGCAAAATCTGGCTGCGGATAAACATATCTGCCATGCCGAAAATCGTTGTAACCAGAAATACCGCCAGCACGATACAGAAAATGGACATCCGGCTTTGTTTCCTGTGAATTTTTGCGGATATGGGAACAAGGTCAAGATAACGCTTCATCTGTTTTCCCTCCCAAATCCGTGAGGACACCATCCGATACCCGGAATACCCGATCAACGGATGCTGTCAAATTTTTGTTGTGGGTAATCATCAGGATTGTTTGCTGATAGCGGCGGGATGCCTGTGTGAGCAGGGCAATAACATCCTGACTGTTCTGGCTGTCCAGATTTCCAGTAGGTTCATCCGCCAGAATCAGTTTGGGCTTTGTGATTAACGCCCGGCCAATGGCGACACGCTGCTGCTGGCCGCCGGATAGTTGGCTCGGCAGGTGGTGCCGACGTTCGGCAAGGCCCAAGAGTTCCAAAATTTCTTCTACCGCTGCCGGGTCTGGCTTGCGATAGTCCAAGAGAAGCGGAAACATGATATTCTGCTCCACATTCAGCTCGGAAACCAACTGAAAGGATTGGAAGATAAAGCCGATATTACGACGGCGGAAAATCGTGCGCTGTTCCTCTTTCATGGAAAACAGGTCTTGTCCATCTACCAAAATTTGGCCGGAAGTAGGGGTATCCAAAGCACCGATACAGTTTAGCAGTGTGCTTTTACCAGAGCCGGATTCTCCCACAACGGCAGCAAACTCACCCTTATTCAGCGAAAAGGAAACCTTTTTCAATGCTTCAACTTTCGCTTCACCCTTGCCATAGGTTTTGCATAAACCCTGTACTTTCAATATTTCCATAGTTATCAGTACCTCCTTTCCCAAAAGGATAGCAAAAACAGCTTACAAGCAGGTGAATTTGACCTTACAGTTCCGTAAGGAAAGATAGTGTAAACAGCGTACCTTTTCCGACTTCGCTTTGTACGGAGATAACACCGCTTTGACCCTCAATAATGGACTTGGCAAGGGGAAGCCCCAGCCCGATCCCTTGTGTATCAAGGGAATGTTTGCTGCGATAAAAGCGTTTGAAGATATGGTGAATATCTTCCGGGGCTATGCCGTTACCATTATCAGAAATAAAAATCCGAAACATGGCAGGCGTGCGATCCCATGTAATACGGACAATTCCGCCAGCTTGTGTGTGATCCAGCGCATTTTTTACGATGTTTCCAATCGCTTCACCTGTCCAATCCATATCACAAATAAGCTGCTGTTCACCGTCGCCATCTATCTGAATCTGTTTGTTTTCGCTTTTAGCCCTTGTGGTTAATTCATTGATCGAATGAGCAATCAGCTCGGACACACGACAGCTTTTTTTCTCAAAAACGATATTTCCCGTATCCAGCCGGGTTATTTTCAGCATGGATAAGATTAGCTGCTCCATGCGTTTCAGGGAAACTCCCATCTTCGCCGCAAACTGCTTTACCGTTTCCGCATTTTCCGGCTCACTCTCGATAATCTCCTGATACATGGCGAGGGCAGCCAGCGGCGTTTTGAGCTGGTGGGATATATCCGATATGGTATCTTTCAAAAACTCTTTTGCTTGATGCTCTGTTTCATTTTTGGATTGGAGCATGGTTGCAAGCTGCTCCACCGAGGAAAATATTTGGAAGATGCCTCCCTCATAATTCTGCGGTAAATGACAGGAGTAGTCCCCATTGATGTAATGCATCAATACTTTGTCCGCCTGCTGGTACAATCGCTTCCGTTTCCAGAAAAAAATGAATACGCCTATGGCAAGCACAAGGAGTAAAAATGCCGCCGCACATAGCATGGAGCAAAAAGTAGAGAGTTGAAATTGATTGAGAAAAGGCCGCATACCGATTTCTGTCTGTTTTCCCAAACCCGCAGCCGCTAATAATGACCTACCATCTTCACTGATGTCTGTGTTCGTAAAGGCAACTGCAATCACTTCTTTCGGAACACCCTGTTTCAAAAGTGAGGATGAAACTGCTTCATCGTGTTTGAGCCACAGGACTTCCGCATCGTTCACCTGATAAATAGTCAAAACGGTTGCTGTACCTACAAACAGCAGAGCAAACAAAGTCAAAAACAGCAGGAACCCTTTAATCTGTCTATCTTGGTACAAGCTCATATAGACACCTCTTTCCATTGGTAGCCAAACCCCCGGATGGTTATAAGGTGTTCTGGATGGGACGGATCGGTTTCCACTTTTTCACGAAGCCGCCGTACATAGACAGACAGGGTGTTATCATCAACAAAATTTCCTGTATCATCCCACAGCTCATTTAGAATGATGTCCCTTGTCACAACACGATTTGCGTTTCTTACCAGCAGACAAAGCAAACGATATTCGGCGCTTGTCAAATCCAATGCTTTTCCCTTTAAGGTTGCACGACTACCCAACAGATCAATGGTAATGTCGCCACATTCCATAGAAGTGTTTTTTTCACTTTTGGAAACTCCGGCCCGACGCAGCAGCGCCCGGATACGGGAACACAATTCCCCCAGCTTGAAAGGCTTGGTGATATAATCGTCCCCACCGCTATCTAATCCACGAATTATGCTGACTTCTTCATCCGATGCAGTCAGAAATATTATCGGTATCTGCTGATTTTCTTTTCTTACTCTTTCGCATACGTCAAATCCTGTTCCATCTGGCAGAGTAACATCCAAAATCAATAAATCGTATCGGTCGAGTTCGGATAAGTATTGTTTTGCTTCACATACTGTACGGGCAACTTCAACATCAAATTCATTCTTTTTCAAAGAGTAGACTAAACCATCTACCAGACTTACATCATCCTCTAATAGCAATATTCTATTCATGTTTTAATTCCTTTCCTTGCTTTGTTCTCATATCCATAGGCTTTTTTGCGTCTTTCGGGATCAGCCAGATTGTAGCCATCTTCACAGCGCCGGGAATACGGCCACCGGCGCAATAATAGTTTATCTGTCGAATTGAAACTCCCCATTTTTCACTTGCTTCTTTTAGGGTCATATAGTCCATCTCCGCACCTCCTGCAATCTATTCTATTATATTTCCATTGCTCGAAGAATACAAGCCTGTAACTATGTTGTTAAAAAGAAAATCAGTATAATACTACCTATTTACCAGCAATATAAGGTTATTCCTTTAATGAAGCCAGAACGATACAATATTATTGAGGTGAACGATAATGCCGATTGATGATTTAACCATATTGGGGAATGTGCTTCGAGCTGCACGAAAAGAAAAAAATTTCACGCAGCAGCAACTGGCAGATGAATCGCATATTTCCATCAAAGAGATTGCCGATATTGAGAAAGGCAGAAGAAATCCCTCCTACCTGATTATGAAAACATTAGCGAAGGTTTTGCACTTTTCTCTCGACTCGCTTATCAGGCCGGAGCTGACACCAGATGAAGCTGGGCAAAATGAGATGAAGCTACTATATCTAAACTGTCCGCCAGAGATGCGGGAAACCTTATTGAGCCATACTCGTGGATTTGCGGAGGAACTAAAGGAAATTTCCAAGAAACTTGAAAAAGAATAGGCCAGCGAGTGAAATTCGTAGTTTCCTCGCTGGCTGTTTTTGTATCAGCAAGAAAGTAGCAAGCAATGCCGGTGTTAATACACTCGGCCCGCAGAGGGAAAAATCCTGCCGTGATTTTCCCCTCCGCTTTGCTTGTTGAGGGCAGCGCCCCCAAACCCCTTTGAACGCAGAATTTCATTCTGCGGCTGCGCGTTCTGCGAACGCTTTGGACCATGACCGGCTCACCGCTGGCCGTGGTCTTTTTCCTGTTCTTTTTTCTGTTCCTCGTCCATTTTCAGCAGCCGGTCCACATTGGCCTTGGCGGTCAGAAGTTCCCGCATTTCCTCACGGGAACGTCGGTACTCGGCATAGGTTTTCTTCTTTTCTTCCAGCAGCTTGGCATACTCGGCTTGCAGGTCTTTGACCTTGGGCAGCTTCTTCACGCCCATCTCGTCAAAGGCATTTTTTGCCGCCTGATGGAGCAGGATTTCCTGCTCATGTCCCTCGCGGAATTTTCTGGAGTAACCGGCCTTCCGGTAGACCACATAGGTCTCGCGGGTCTTGGCATAGTTGATGATATGGGTACGCAGTACGGCAATCTCCGCCATGCGCTTCTCCGCCGCCTTGATCTGCGCCGACAGTTCGTTGTGGTGGGCGGTGGCTGCCGCCGCTTTTTCTGCCAGCTCCGCATAGTCCAGCAGCTGATGTTCGGTGAGAAAATTTACAGTCTGTGCCATCTGTTTCAGGTTAAAAACCTTGGCCCAGCGCGCATACCCAGCACCTTTCCCAGCCTGTAATTTTGCCTGAATGTCCACCAGCAGATTGACCTTGGGCGGCTCCGGCTGCACGACGGATTTTTTACGGGGCGTGTGCTGTTTTTCTCCGGCCAGCACCGCACGGATTTCCGCTTCACTGTACCCGGTCCCCAGCTTGTCATCCATGCGGGCTACATTCTTCCAGCCGGGTGCTTTGAGCCGGATCGCTTTCCCGCGCCGGGAGACTTCACAGCCCATTTCCGAAAGCAGCTTCAGCAGCGCATCAAAGTCTGCCGGTTTCTGCTCCAGCGCCCGGTCAATCATCACACGCAGCTGTTCCCGATGGGAGGGCTTGGCCTGATCGCCCAGCCATTTGTTGTAGCTTTTTCCGTGGGGCTTGGGATTCTCCACAATGGACAATCCGTTCTCGATACAAATAGTGTCACTTAAACGTCGAACAGCTCTGGTGCTGCCCCAAAAGTTACGGAACTTCCGGTCACAATCCGCATTGACCGCCGACCAGATGATGTGATTATGAATGTGCGATTTGTCTATGTGAGTACAGACCACAAAGGCGTGATTGCCCTTGGTAAACCGCTTGGCAAACTCCACGCCCAGGCGGTTGGCTTCCTCTGGTGTAATCTCACCGGGTTTGAACGATTGGCGCACATGGTAAGCGATCACATCGTCCGCCCCGCGCACCCGCCCGGTGGCGGCGATGTACTGCCGCTTCGCCAACAGAAACTCTGCATCAGCAGTCCGGCTGTCACAGCCATAGCCGGTAATTAGTTTTCCGTTGTCAGTCTTTTGCGGATTTGCCACATAATCAATAATGTCGCTGATTGCTCGGCTCTCCGTGCGCCCCTTGCCGATATGCAGAGGCATGATGCGTGTGGTTGCCATAGGGGAAGCCTCCTTTCCAAAAGAAAAGGACAGCTGTGTGAGCTGTCCTTTGGTTAATCTAAATTTTCAACAGGCTGCTGTGCTTTTAAGAGTGCAATCCGTTTGGTATCCACAAAATGAGTTGCATACCATTTCTCAATTTCCAGATTTCCGCTTTTGCTGAACCGTAGCGGAATCACCGGCTTGTGTCCCTGCCCATTTTTCTTTTTTACACCCCACTGCTTGTAGTAACAGAAGGAGGGTTTTAAGCCAGTTTTCTGTGCGTACACCCGCATCTGGTGCATGATGAATGAGAGTTTGCGCAGATTGACAGTACATACCCGTTCCAGATAATCAATCCGCCCAAACCGCCAGTCCTCATATTTCTGTTTTGGCAGGACACCGACCTCCATCAGTACATCTACCGGAGTCGCATAACCACGGCGCTGGCATTGATGATAGACCGCTGAATGTACTTTTCCAATCAGTTCTTTTTCAGTCATGGCAGTTATCTTTCTTTTCGTGCCAGTTTTTCAAGACAGCCTCTACCTGAGCAATCAGCTGTTCTTTGTCCGGCATATAGAGAACATACCGGGATGCGAAGATATTGTTGGACAGACCGCCCAAGGCATATTCCGCCGCGATGCTGTCTTTTTCCGTACAGAGGATAATACCGATAGGCGGGTTATCGTCAGGGTCGTTGACTTCTGCCGCATAGTAGTTTAAGTACATATTGAGCTGACCGGCAGCCTCTGGTGTCAGTTTTTTCGTTTTCAGTTCAATCAGTACATAAGCACGGAGAATTTTGTTGTAAAATACCATGTCCACATAGTAGTGGGTATTGTTCAGGGTCACGCGCTGCTGGGTTCCAACAAACATGAAGCCTCGCCCAAGTTCCAAAAGAAACTTTTCAATCTGTACGACAAGAGCTTTTTCCAAATCGCTTTCCAATATGGGTTTGTTCTCCGGCACACCCAAAAACTCGAACACATAGGGATCACGGATGATGTCAGCTGGCTGATTGATTTCAATTCCTTTCTGCGCCAGAGAGAGGACCTTTTCTTTATTCACATCTCCGCTGGAAAGTAGCAGCCGTTCATACAGCGAGCTGTCAATCTGCCGTTTCAGCTCCCGAACTGACCAGCCCGAATTGATAGATTCTTTCTCGTAAAAGCTGCGTTTGTTCTCATCCGTAATACTCAAAAGTTCACAGTAATGAGACCAGGACAATTTGCCAGACACTGTCTGGCATTTTTCATAAGCAAGATAAAATGCCCGCATATTTTGCAAATTAGAACGAGAAAAACCTTTTCCAAATTCCCGTGTCAGCTCTTTGGAAAGTTCCCTTAAGGTTTGTTTTCCATAATCTGCGCGAATCTGATTTTGCTGTTCATACTCCACGATAATCCGGCCAATGTTCCAGTAGGTTGTCAAAAGCTGCGTATTAACCTGTTGTGCAACATTTTTTCTGGCATTCTCCAGCAGCTCTCGGATTTCCAAAATCATGGAGTTGTTTGGCGTTAATTGATTTTCCATACACGCCCTCCTTTATCTAAAACTATCTGCACTCGGCGGCAGAATATATTCCTATATAGTATATCCTATTTTTTAGGGAAAGTAAAATAACATCAGTGGCATATTTTATCCATAAACCAAATCCTGAATGAGAAATTTCAAGTCCTGCACCTTGCCCAGCAGCCAGATAGCTGCCAGCGGCAGACCAAACGGACTAATAAGAAATGCCATCACCAGCAGGATGATGCCGTTTTGCAGGGAACAGGTCAGCAGAACCGCCACGCCCAGCAGGGCGATCACCATGCTGATAAGCCCCAGCACCAGACCGGAGATATAGACGATCCCCACACAAATCCATACAAACAGGGTCAGCACCAGAATTACCGGAGCTACCACGATCTTCAACAGCAGTTTCAGAATAAAACCGATTGCCCTCATGTTTCTTCCTCCTCCCATTGTTTCCGAAAGCTCTGGCAGAGAATTTCCGCCTGTCTTTCATCTTCTTCCGTTGCTTCCCGGCGGCCTTTGGTCCGCTTCATCACCTCGTAGCTGCTGTAATCGGAAAGCAGCACTTCAAACAGCTCATCCGGTGTCCGGCTGAGAAGTCCGTCCACACAATAGCGGGAATCCCCATTCCACGTTACGCGGAGATACCCATTCCTGCAAGGAAGAACTTCTTCCTCCAGATCACAGGACAGATAATCTTGAAATATCTCCAGCACTTTTTCAAAGGTTTTCATCTATCTTCAACTCCTTTGCAGCAATCTGTTTTCTACTCATATTATCCTGCCGGTACAGCCAAAAGGCAAGGATACGGGCAAAAAGAAAAAGCGGAGGAAGGCGCGGCGAAAAGAACGCCGTTCCTCCCTCCGCAGATGGGGTAACTGTTCCTGTTACGAAAGTTTGGAGAGCCGGGTCAGTATCTCCTTAACGCCGTCCCATAACTGTTCTTGCCGCTGGGATATATCCTCCAGATCGGCATCGTAGATACGCCCGGTCTCATGCACCTTGCGGGTCAGCTGGTTCAAGTTGTTGCTGCTCCGGCGCAGCAGGGATACCAGTTCCTTCAGTTCCGGCAAATCCAGCTGCACCACATAGCCGTCCACAGCCATTTTCCGCAGATAGGCGCTCAGGTTTTTTGTCCCAAACTGCGCCATTTTCTGTTGAATCAACTCCATTTCATCAGCGGATACCCAAAACAGAACCGGCACATCCCGCTTGCGCTTTTGGCTGCTCATCGCTCCGGCTCCCGTTTCTTCGGGGCGGCAGGCTTGCGGACAGGCGGTTCCTGTCTGAGTTTTTGCAGGACAGAGCTTTTCTGCTGTTCCTGCATAGTTTTTCTGGCCTGCCTGATAAACAGATCGGTCAGACCGGGATTGACCCCATCCACAACCAGATAGACACAGTGGCGGGAAGCGCCGCTGTCCTCCGGCATGGGAATGGTTTTTGCCCAGGCTTTATTGTCCTGAGAGATACGCCCGTCATGGTTCTTGTGCTGGATGGTGTTGGCAAGAATAAACTGTACCCGTTCCGTCCCGAACTTTTCCAGCACATCTTTGACCGCCGCCTCCGTATCCAGCCGGTTCTCTGCATAGTGAGCGCTGATGGCCTGTTCAATGGCTTCTTTGCAGGCGCTGTTTGCCTGATAAGAACGGTTATATTGTGCCATCTCTCCATGCTCGGACGCATAGGCGGCAGAATGGGGGTAGAGAGGGGCAGTCCGTAATTCTTCCTGCGCCCTGCACACATCATCCGCCCGGTTTTCAATGCTGTCCCGGATCACATCCATGTAGCCGGTCTCCAGCTTTTCAAAGTAACGGTACACATCCGCCAGCGGCGAGGGAGAATCCAAAAGCGCCTGGGCCTGTGCGTCGGTCAGCTCCAGCTGCTCCATCGCCATCACAATGTCCTCCCGGACCGTGTACTCATAGGTGTGGTGCAGGATTTCCTCCGGGGGCTGGCTTTTCAGCCAGTCCCGGTAGTTGTCCTGTTCAGCGGCCATCTTTTCATAGAGAGCCGTATTCAGATCGTTGGTATTCATGTTATCGTACCTCCTCGTGTTGTTTCGGTTTCTTTTCAGGGCTGCGGGGCGGCACCGGGCGCTTCAAGCTGTCCAGCACCGAAGGCCGCGTGCTTTTGGCAACTACGGTTTCCGGCGTAGATTGTCCTTTGCCGTCAATGTTCAGCAGCGTGTCCAGTTCCACCAGACGGGCGGACTTGACCCGCAGATTGTCCTCAAAGGGGAAAGGCTTTCCTACTTCCTCCTTGGCTGCGGCCTGCTGCTGGTAAAGGTTCTCCAGCTGGTTTTTGACCGCTTCCAGACGCTGGGGCATTTGCGCCAGTGCATTGTCGATACGGGTTAGGTTGCCGCGTGGGTCTGTACCCAGGGTTGCCCGATGGGTCATTTGCCCTTTCAGCAGGAGCGTATATTCCTGTTTCCACGCTTGAAATTCCACCGACATAGTGAATCCCCGGTAACTGCCGATCTGCACCGGATCGGAGGTTTTGACCTCCTTATAGGCATCCAGCAGGGCTGCACCGGCATTTTCTTTGTCGGTCAGCACATCGCCCCGGATTTCCATACCGGCAAAGCTGTCCTCTGGGTGTGGGTGGGCAGCCAGTGTTTCCAAATCGGCTTCAAAGCCCTGGATATACCCCTTGTTGGTTTCAATTTCCTGCGGGAAGTATTTGAGCAGCTGGTCCTCCAGACGGTACTGCTTGCTCTGGTGGTCGGCTTTCATCAGCTTCAGCTTGGCAACCTCCACATCCAAATCCATGCGCTCCTTGATACGGGGGTCTCCGGCACACAGGGCCTTAATCTCGGCAAAGGAAAGCGCCGTTTCGTCCACATCATCGCAGGAACGAACCGGGCTTTTGCTGGTCATAATCTGGCTGATGAATTTCTGTTTGTTCTCCACCGTCTGCCAGAGATAAGCGTCAAAAGTTCCCTCCGTGACATAGCGGTACACATGGACCAAGGGGTTTTTGTTGCCCTGTCGCTCAATGCGTCCTTTTCGCTGGGCAAGGTCTCCGGGCCGCCACGGGCAGTCCAAATCATGGAGCGCCACAAGGCGGTCCTGCACATTGGTTCCAGCGCCCATTTTGGCAGTGCTTCCTAATAGGACACGCACCTGCCCGGTGCGGACCTTGGAGAACAGTTCCTTTTTCCGTACCTCTGTATTGGCTTCGTGGATAAAGGCGATCTGCTCGGCAGGCATCCCCTGGGCGATGAGCTTCTGGCGGATGTCCTCATAGATGGTAAAAGCAGGCTCCGGCTCATCCAGTGGGATTGCTTCTTCCAACCCGTGAAGCAGCGGATTGTCCAGCTGTTTGGCTGCCTTTTTGGATGGGGCTGCCTGGGGCGTGGAAATGTCGCAGAACACCAGCTGGGTCAATTTATCCGCGTCCCCATCCTGCCAGATCTGCATGATGTTGTCCACGCACTGATTGACCTTGGTTCCCGGTTCATCGGGGAGCAGTTGGTTGATGATACGCTGGTCCAGTCCCAGCTTGCGACCATCCGAGGTGATTTTGAGCATATTATCTACCGACGGGTCCACACTGCCTCTGTGTACTTCGGAAGCGCGCTCGGAGAGTGCTTTCACCATCTCTTTCTGGTGTTCGGTAGGCTGGGCCACAATGTTGTGATATTCTACCTCCGGGGTGGGCAGGTTCAGCTGGTCGGCGGTTTTGATGTCCGCCACCTCTTTGAACAGGTTCATCAGCTCCGGCAGATTGAAAAACTTGGAGAATCGGGTGCGCGCCCGATAGCCGGTTCCCTCCGGAGCCAGTTCTAGCGCCGTGACGGTTTCTCCGAAACGGCTGGCCCAGCAATCGAAATGGGTCATGTTCAGTTCTTGCAGGCGGTCATACTGGAGATACCGCTGCATGGTGTAAAGCTCAGTCATGGAGTTGCTGACCGGAGTGCCGGTGGCAAAGATAACCCCTCGGTTGCCGGTGATCTCGTCCATATAGCGACACTTCGCAAACATATCGCTGGACTTTTGGGCATCGCTGGTGGAGAGACCTGCCACATTCCGCATTTTGGTGTATAAAAACAAGTTTTTGTAGTTGTGTGCCTCGTCCACGAACAGCCGATCCACGCCCAGCTGCTCGAATGTCACCACATCGTCCTTGCGGCTCTCGGCCTGCAATTTCTCCAGCCGGGCTTCCAGGGACTTCTTGGTGCGTTCCAACTGCTTGACCGTGAAACGCTCACCGCCGCTGTACTTCACCTCGGCAATGCCCTCGGTGATCTCGTCGATCTGCTCCTGAAGGAGCCGTTCCTGACGCTCTCGGCTGATGGGGATTTTCTCGAACTGGGAATGGCCCATGATGATAGCGTCATAGTCACCGGTGGCAATCCGGGCGCAGAACTTCTTGCGGTTGTGGGTCTCAAAGTCCTTTTTGGTCGTGACCAGGATTTTGGCGGAGGGATAGAGCCGCAGAAACTCCGACGCCCATTGTTCGGTCAGATGGTTCGGCACCACAAAGAGGGACTTCTGACACAAGCCCAGGCGCTTACTCTCCATGGCGGCAGCCACCATTTCAAAGGTTTTGCCAGCGCCTACCTCGTGCGCCAGCAGCGTATTGCCGCCGTACAGCACATGAGCGATAGCGTTTTTCTGGTGTTCCCGCAAGGTGATGGCCGGGTTCATGCCGCCGAAAGTAATGTGTCCGCCATCGTATTCACGGGGACGGGTGGAGTTCATTTCCTCGTTGTACTGGCGGACCAGAGCTTGGCGGCGGTACGGGTCTTTCCAAATCCAGTCTTTGAAAGCGTCCCGGATGGCCTGCTGCTTTTGTGCTGCCAGCGTGGTTTCTTTGGCGTTCAGCACCCGGCGCTCTTTGCCGTCTGCGTCCTCCACGGTGTCGTAGATACGAACATCCCGCAGGTTTAAGGAATCCTCCAAAATTTTGTAGGCATTGGCACGGCTGGTTCCGTAGGTAGTATAGGCTGCCACATTGTTCTGGCTTACAGAGCTTTTGCCGGTGATTTGCCACTCAGCGGTGAAAGAAGAATAGTTGACTTCGATATTGCGCTGGAGATAAAACGGCGTGTCGAAGGTCTCATACATAAACTGCTGGATGTACTCTTTGTCAATCCAGGTTGCGCCCAGACGCACCTCAATCTCCGACGCATCCAGATCTTTGGGCTGGGCAGCGGTAAGGGCCTCCACATTGACTGCAAAGGAAAGGTCCTGCTGTGCGGCCCGCTGTGCCTGACGTAGTTTGCGCCGCACATTGCCGGACAGGTATTCGTCGGCGGTCACATAATGGGGTGTGCCGTCTTTCTCCACCTGTCCCGGTACACGGAAGATCACGCCTTGCAGCTCGGCGGCCAGTTCGTCGCTGGCCTTGCCAGTCAGCTCCGACATATACGCCATATCCACACAGGCTCGCTCCGCGATGGAGACAGCAAGGGCTTCACTGGCGGTATCAACGGTTTCCACCGCCTTGTGGGGCTTGATGGTACGCTTGGTGAACATATCCGCCTTGCGCTCCAGCTTGCCGTCCTCGTCAATGACTTCCAGTGCGCAGAGCAGATAGTAGCTGGAATCATCAGCAAAGGCCAGCCGGTTCGCCCGGTCATTGATAAGACCGTATTTTGCGGAAAAGCTGTCATAGAGCCGGTTCAGTTCAGCCTGTTTGTCCCGGATGGCGCTGTCCGGTGTGGCAGCGTCCATTTGCAGGTCAATGAGCTGCTGGACACATTCCCGCAGGCCCACCAGCCCTTTCACACGGGTCTCGGCGGTGGCGTTCAGGTCTGGGCGTACCATGCGGCTATTTTCACGGAAATATACAGCGCCGTCCACGACGGTATAGGAGTAGTTTTTCACATTGGGATCGGCGGGGATGGAGGTGTCGATGGCTTCGCCCTCGCCCAGCTCCGGCAGATCGGCTTCCTGATAAGTGCCGCGAATATACTTCACCGCATCGTGCAGCTGGTCGGAAAGTTCCAGGCCCTCAATGGGGTTTACAGTGTAGTCCATGCCGTGAGCGGTGCTTTCCGGCTCCTGTCGGCCCAACACCATTTCCGGGTGGTCCAGGAAATAGCGGTTAATGGCAAATCCATCCTCAGTCTGTCCGGTCTGCGTCCATTCCGGTACGATGTCCAGTGGGCGGTCCCGCTTTTGCAGGAAAATGATGTCTGAAACCACCTCGGCACCAGCGTTTTTCTTGAAAGCGTCATTGGGCAGACGGATGGCTCCCAGCAGCTCGGCGCGCTGGGCAAGATACCGGCGCACGGTGGAATCCTTGGCATCCATCGTATAGCGGCTGGTGACAAAGGCCACCACGCCGCCGGGGCGCACCTGGTCGAGTGCTTTGGCAAAAAAGTAGTTGTGAATGCTGAAATTCAGCTTGTCATAGACTTTATCCCGAACCTGATACTGGCCGAAAGGCACATTACCAATGGCAAGGTCATAGAAATCCCGCCTGTCGGTGGTTTCAAACCCAGCCACGGTGATGTCGGCCTTGGGATAGAGCTGTTTTGCAATCCGTCCGCTGATGGAATCCAGCTCCACGCCATACAGACGGCTGTTTCGCATTTCCTCCGGCAGCATACCGAAGAAGTTGCCCACACCGCAGGACGGCTCCAGGACGTTGCCGGTCTCAAATCCCATGCGGCCCACAGCCTCGTAAATCGCCTTGATGACCGTAGGGCTGGTGTAGTGCGCGTTGAGGGTGGAACCTCTGGCGGCAGCGTATTCCTCCGGGGTCAGCAGCCCCTTCAGCTGAGCATATTCCACAGCCCATGCGGGTTTGTCGGGGTCAAAGGCATCGGCAAGACCGCCCCAGCCCACATACCGGGATAGGATTTCCTGCTGCTCCGGCGTTGCCTGCCCGGTGGTTTCTTCCAGATATTTCAGCAGCTTGATTGCTGCGATATTGGCCTGGAACTTGGCCTTGGGGCCGCCTTCGCCCAGGTGATCGTCGGTAATACGGAAATTCTCGGCGGTGCGGCGCAGATTGGCCTTGTATTCCTCATAAGAGGCTTCCTCGGCGGCTCTGGCATTGGGAAAAGTCTGCCACTCACCGTTGACTTGGATAGAAATGGGATGTTCGTCCAGCACTTCATCCAGAGTTTTTTCTGGCTCTGTGGCAGACGTGGGCGGCTCTGATTCCTGCTCCAAATGCTGACGGATCACTGAAATCGGCTCCACCCGGAAGATGGGGAATCCCACCGCATTGGCAAAGGTCACATCTTGAAGTTCCACCCGGCCAATATCCGGCTCCAGCTTGCTGACCCGGAAAGTGCGCCCATCCAATGCAAAGGTGGTCTCGCCGGGAATGAGGTTGCGACGGGCATATTCGGCATCAGAAAGTGACAACTCCGGCACAGTATGGGTAAAGCCATCCTGTTCCAGTGCATATAGGGTACGCAGTACGGCAGTGGCTTCTTCCCAGCTCATTCCCAAAGTTGTCTGGAACCTGTCATGGATATTGACTTCCAACCCACCGGTAGAACCGAAATAGTCCGCTGTTTCTCCGGTCTGAAGTTCCATACTTTCTGCTGTTCCGGTAAATGTCCCAGCCAGATAGCTGGCAATTTGGGCGTTGTCCTCACCGTCCCGGAAGCGTTGAGAGAGAGTTCCTTTTTCCTGATCGTCCAGCAGCCCGCCGTTTCCGGTCAACACCTCGCGCAAATCTGCATGAATATGTTTGTATGGAGTGGCTTCAAATTGTTTTGCTTCGGTTTCCGCAGCGGCAATCTGCTCCACATCCGCCATCACACGCTGGATGAACGGGTCATTGTCCAGCTTTTCTTCGTCCACCAGCTCGCCATTCACAATGCCGCGCTCGGCCAGCGCCTCCCGGATGGCGATGGGGTCGATGTTGTCAAAGCGGTCCTGTTCCGCTTCGGTGTAGAACCGACCCTCCTTGATGAGCTGGGCAATCCGGCGCTGTACCTTGGGCCAGGGCAGCTCAATTTCCTCTGGACTTCCGGCGCGGATCACAAACAGGCTCTTGCTGTCACTGCCGCTGTATTCCTGAGCCAGCCATGCGGCGGTATCTTTTTCCCGCCCATGCTGCTCCATGTAGCGGACAACAGCGTGTTTGCTCTGAATGTCACCGTTCCATGCACAGATGGCATCATCAATGTCATCCTGAGAGAGAGGACGCAGCAGCTCATGGAGCTTGGGATAGGTTTCGTCCGCCACTTCCCGGTGCAGCCGCTGGCGAAACTCCGGCACATCAGAAAACAGACGGATCAGCTCCATATCTTGGGAATCAAGAATAGCGCGGCGCACAGCAGCATTACACTCGATCATGGCGTTTTCATAATCACTATGACCGCAGGCGTTGCGGTATCTGGTATCCTGGGTAACAGCTTCCATCACGATGGGCTTGTATTTCTCATGCAGTTCCCGAATCGTAGGGGCTGCCTGTTCCGGCTCCGTATCCCGGAACACTCTGATTACATCTGCGCCAAACTCTGCTTCCTGAGCATTGATGTGCTGTTCCGCCTCATGGTCGATGGAGGGCATAGAATATTCCTGGCGCTCCTTGCCGCCCTCCGGGACAGCGGAAATGGTCACATCATGCTGATCCCGCAGCTGTTCCACAACCTGTTCCAGCCGGTTTGCCGGAAAGCCGCACATTTCCACACGGCCACCGCCGGGAATAGTGCGGGTTGTGAGATGGAAGTTCAGCTCCGCAGCGGCGGTTTTGGCATCCTCGCCGTACAGCTCAAAGAAATCGCCCATCTGATACAGGACCATATCATCCGGGTGACGCTCCTTGACCCCGTTGTATTCCCATATCTCCGGGGTCGGCTGCTGGGCTTGCAGGGCATCTTCCTCGGCCAGCGCTTTTTCTGCCTGGATTTTGTCATACTGTGCCTGTTCCTGTTCGGTGAGATAGCGACCCTTTTGAATCAGATCGGTAATCCGCTTGGCAGCTTTCTCCCATGTGAAATGCACATCCGGGCAGCCATCCTTTTTGTAGTGCAGACCTTTTCCATCGTGATCTTCCCAGCTGCCCCCAGCGCCGGACAGGGCGTGAGAGTGGCCGCCAGTGCCGTACTCATTTTTGAGAAAATCCACCTTTTCCTTATCCGTATGGGGATTTTGGAAAAAGGTAAAAATCCGTCCCTTGCCGCCCTCAAATCCGCTGCCTCTGGTCATGGCGGCGTCGATCTCATCCTCGGAGATAAACTGCTTTGCCGCAGGTACTTCCGTCAGCTGAGAGGTAAAGGTGGTGCGGGGCAGGGACAGGTCTTTCAGGTTTTCCCAAATCTCTCTCGGTTTGTGGTAGTGGAAGCGCAGCAACTCCCGATCCTGCTGGTATGCCGTCCAGAACGCGGCGTATTCTTCCGCAAGGGTCTGGCGGAACTCCGGGTGGTTCAGCTGCTCGGCAAGCCATGCGGTTTCTTCCGGGAACCCGGTCCTCTGAATACCGGACAGACAGGACAGATACCCGGCTTCTCTGGCTTTATCGCTGAAATCGTGGTACAGATGCCAAAGTTTTTCCGCAAGGAGGGAGCGTTCATAGCCTGCCGCCTCAGCCAGCTCCACATTGGTGGCAAAATCTCCGTCCTGCAAAAGCTGGCCGATACGCTCGGCGGCGCTATCCCAGGAAATGACCTGGGCGGACTTGTCGTAACGGGCTGTTTTGCCGTGGGAAAGATGGATGCCGTCCTCGGCATACCATGCGGTGACGCTGCCGATCCCGTTGCCGCCGTGATAGAGCGTTTTCAGTATCTCGGCAATTTCGGCGGTGGATTTCTGCTTCTCAAAGGCTGCAACCACACGCTCCCTTTGGCGGTCCGTGTTGCCGCCCAGCCGCAGCACATGGTCGATGTCAGCCTGTGCAAAAGAAAAAGCAGAGGATGTTTTCACATTCTCTGCTTCATCTATGATTCGGATTTGTTCGTTTTCGGAGAGGAAGAAACTCAGCTGTGAATAAGCTCCGCCATCAGAATCTCCTCGGCCTGGGCCTTGCAGGTGTTCATCAGGCCCACCCAGCGCATCGGGTCGCTGGCTTTCAGCTGCTCCGTCACGCCCGCCGCTGCCGTCAGCTGGGGCATCAGCTGTTCCAGACGGCTGTTCGCCGTTTCGTCGATTTCCAGCAGGTGCGGATACAGCTTCTCGCTCATCAGCAGCTGGTTGTAGAGGATGGGACGGTGTTCCTTGAGGTATGCTTTCCGCATCCTGCCGTACTTGCCCAGGGGCTTCTCCGGCTGTTCGCTCAGCTTCAGGTCGGGAATCAGATAATCTCCGTTCTGGATGTAGTTCATGGGATTCTTCATGGTGATTGCTCCTTTCCGCGAGTTGTTCGCGCTCATAATTTCGGATGGTAACGCCAATCTGCCGCAGCACCTGTTGATTGATCTGGCTGACCGCCGTTCCCAGCGCACCGATGGTGGCCGGGGTGTTGAAGTCGAAAATCGCCATAAAGTCCTCATGGGTAAAATAGCGTTCCGGCTCCAATCCGCAGCGGGACATCAGGGCGTAGGAAATGCTGACGGTGGCGGCTGCCTTAAACTGTACTTCGATGTTAAATTCATCATATTCCTCTAAAAAGGAATCGTCAACGATATAGAGAAAGTCCTGACGATGCTCGTTCCAGTATTCGCCCGCCAGCTTTCCGGCCACCGCCTCCAGCTGCTGGGCAAGGTCATCGCCGCCAACCTCGTAAGTGCGCTCCAGCATGGCCGACACAGAATCTCTGTGCTGTTCCTCCAGCTTCCACAGCCAGGGAGTGCGGGAATGTTCGCGGGTCCCGGTGTCCGTGATGTCGAACACATAGCGCAAACGGGGTTTATCCCCGGAATCGTCCACCAGGGCGATACCCTTGGAGCCACGGCGCACATAGCGGCCCATTTTATCATTCCATAAATCATACTCCGCACAGGCGGTAGCGTCGGGGCGCTGGGCATAGATCAGCAGTTGCTCATGGAACGGATACTTGTAAAGACGGGCAGCGGAGGTTAGAAATCCCGCCCATTCCTGCCAGCTGCCGGTGAGCTGGGTCGCCACATGGTCGGCCATCTGACGGTAAAATTCTGTTTTGGATGGCATGGTTGTTGTCCTCCCTTCGTGTTAAATGGAAATGGGGCGGCATTTTGCGCCGCCCCGTTGGGTGTTTATGAAATGCTTATTCATCAAAATCCGGGTACAGTTCCAGCTGGGCAAACTCGGCATCGCTCATAGCCTGGAGCTTCATCAGGGCGCTGTCCGTCAATTCTCGCAGTTCCGTTTCCTCCGGCGAAAGTTCGCCGCGCATCTCGGTCAGAGCCTCCATCAGCCCGGTGCGGCTGCCGGTGTTGTAAATGCACATCAGGTTCATTTCTTCAAAAGTAAAGTTTCCCATATCAAAGCTCCCTTTCCGCGCTCTTTTTAGGCGCTGTCTTTTTGTGTTCCGTCCGGGGCTGGCTTTTCAGCTGCTCCATGACGGACTTTTTCTTGTCCCGTTCCTCTCGATGGGCGGCAGCCAAATCCATAAGAGAAATAGGCTGACCGCTGCGGGCCTGCTGTTCCAGCTGCGCCACGGTCGGCTCTTTTGGGCCGTTGTTGATGATGCCGTCGATCATACCGTAGTCATCCTCCAGCATCATTTCCGCATTTTTCAGCGGATTGTCCGGCAGAAATCCGGGAATCTCGGTGAAACCAACGCTGTCGCAGTAATGACAGGATACCTTACCGTCCTGCTTGATGGCAACGATGTCGCTGACGCTCAGGGAAGGGCTGTGAAAATCTACCGGCTTTTGCAGGTTGAACTGTTTATACAGCGTTTCCAGCTGCTCCATAGTGCTGCCGGAACCGTTCAGCGGGGCGGTGTAGATTAAGTCATAATTGTTTCGATCCACGGCCAGATTGTGCGATTGCAGCCAGTCCAGATTCATAAACCGCACATTCTGCGGATCGTCCCGGTTCACCTGATAAATGGCAAAGCAGCTGCCCTCATGGGAGAAAAACGCCTGCTCCCGTTCCAGCTGCCGGTCCTGCCGTTCCAGCACCTTTTCATGGAATTGTGGACTTTGCTCCCATTCCTCGTGTTCCACGCCGAAAAGCCCGCCATGCTCCATGATTTCCTCGGTGTCAAACACCATGCTTTCCGTGTTATCTTCATGGAGAACATAGACGGTCAGACCGGCAGCGTCCAGTTCCAGCGCCCGTTCTCTGGTGACGGGCAGCATCCCATCAGAAAGATAGCCGTATTCCTGCATATCCGAAACAGATACCTCGCTGTCGGGCATGGGGTACTCGTCCAATGCCTGCTCCTGAGCATCCGGCAGCTGGGTGGCGGTTGCTTCTGCGGTCTGCTGGCTGACCTGTTCCTGCATCTGCTGACAGGCTGCATCCTGCAAGGTCGCAATCATAGACAGCGGGGCATCCTGAATCGACGGATTTTCCAGTTCCAGCCCCTCGCAAATCTGCCGGACAGCGGCGGAACGGGACAGTTCCGGGGCATCCAGCTGGCCGCCGTCCAGTTCTTTCATGGTTTCCTTGTCATAGAGGGTATAGTCCCAGCCGGTATCGCACGGCTGAATGTGCAGATAGGTGGCATCGTTCAGAAGAAACAGGGCTTCCTGCGGTATATCCGCCTGTTCCGGCTCCTGTTTGGCGGTCAGGTCAATGCCGCGATCCTTACAGATTTCCTTATAGTGGCGCTCAATGTCGTTAATCAGCTCACAGGAAGTCTTGTTGATGGTCTCCAGACTGGCCCGTAATTCTTTCAGCTCCTTGCCCTTGGACCAGGAAGCGATGTAACCGAAGCTGTTTTCCCCGGTCTGGATGCCAAAATACTGGCAGACCGCATAGGAAATGCTTTCCGCTTCCACTTCCTCTGTGCGGCGGTCTTTTTTCTGCTCCTGCAAAAATTGGGCAAGGGTAGAAAAGCCGCCGTTAAAATTCAAGCCGTTTTCTTCTGTCAGCGGCAGGTATCCGCTTTCGGGCAGCTCCAATGGGGTGACTAAAATGACAGAACCTACATGGTTTACAACAACTCGATTCTCCACGGAAACCGGATCTCCGGGGTCTTCATCCGAACCGCGCAGGTCATAGCAATAAACGCCTTCGGGCAGATCATCACGGGAAATACGCCCGTTGGAAAACAGGGCGGGCTTCTCAAATAACTCAACTTCCTGATATTCCTCATCATAGGGAAGCTGTACCTCTTTTTGATTATGGAGCTTGCTGTGTGCAATTTCATGGACAGTGGCGGAAACGGTCTGCACCTCGCTCATGCCTTCCCGGATGGCGATGCGCTGCTGGTCGGGGGAAAAATAGCCGTCCATGTTGGCGGCCATCGCCTCAAACTCGATGGGGACCGGAGCAGAGCGCCGCAGGGCTTCCAGAAACGCTTCATAGTGCGGTACAGTCCCCGAAAGGCTGGAGGCCAGCTCCGGCAGGGGCTTGCCATCGGTCTGGCTTACATCAAACACCTTGACCGGGCGAAACATGGGAATCTCGATTTCCTTTTCCTCCATGACCGCCTTGCCGTCTGCATCCAGAATGGGGGCATGGGTGTCCGGGTCCCGCTTCATTTCCTCGATTTTCTTTTTGTAGGGCGTGGGGGCGATGATGGTGATGCCATGCTCACCCTTTTTCACATGGCGTGCAAACTGGTTTTTCCACTTGTTGAACCCGGCCACCAGGGTAGCTTCTGGCTTCTGCATATAGATGAGCATGGTGTTGTTGACCGAATAACGGTGGAACTTGGACATGACGGACAGGTAGCGCATATACTTTTCGCTCTCAAACAGTTCCTTGATACCCTGTTCAATGCCCGCCGTGATCTCCTGCAACCGTTCCCGGTTGGTGGGCTTATCAGCCATGATGTTCACTCTCCTTTCCAAATTGGCGATTGTTGATTGATGTTCAGCGATCCACAGCTTTTGTTCCTCCGGGCTGTCCTCCAGAAAAGAATCCAGCAGATAGCCGATATAATCCTTTTGCTGCACCGCCTCCAAAAAACGGGGGTGCATGGGTTCCTCCGGTGTTTTGGGTGTGTAGCCCATTTCCCACTTGCGGAGAAGATGGAAGTAGTCCGCCAAAACCCGAAAGGCATGGTCCCGGCTCTCCTGAAACTTCTGCGCCTCGGTTTTCTGCCGGACATAGTTCCTCCGGGGAGGGGCCTGACTGTCATAAATAAGGCCAAAATCCTGCGCCAGCTTCTCGGCGGCTTCCTTTGGGGACAGGTTGTAGAGCCGGGCGGTCAGGTCGATCACATCGCCAGTTGCCCCGCAGCCGAAGCAGTAGAAATATTCCTCATTCAGCTTCATGCTGGGATTTTTGTCATCGTGAAAGGGGCAGCAGGCCATGCTGTTCCGTCCGACCTCAATCCCATATCGTTCTGCGGCTTCTTTGACCGGAACGGACTGCTTGACCGTCTCAAATACATTTGCGCCCATCGTCAATCAGATTTCGATTTAGGGATGGGCGGCCTGTACCCGGCAGCCTTGGCCCGTTCACTGGCAGCCTTGCGGCGCTGGTTGCTGTATGGCTCCCGGACGGACACACAGCGTTTGGGAACCGTAAAATTGTGCTTATCTTTTTTACAAACCTGTTCCGGGTGCTTTTGGGAAAGGCGGGTCAGCTTCTCCATCAGTTTTCGGTCATGGGTATAAACTTCGGCGGTGTCCTCGGCCTGATTGTAGAGCAGAATGGTTTCCTGTTCGATTGGGGTCAGCTTCATTTGGCACCGCCTTTCTGCCGGTCAAACGCCAGCTTGAAGTTGGCGTACCGCCCATCGTCCTCCAGCACCACGGTGGCGTCGTAGGTCTTGCCTGTTTTCTCGGAGTACAGGCCGGTCACATGGGCGCGGCCATCTTTGAGCAGCGCCGTCACAATGGCCTTGGTGGGCTGTTTGCGCTTCAATTCCCACCACTTGTTGTTTTTCCAGATGGCAAATTTGCAGGATTCTGTCTGGCAGAAGAACCCTTTTTGCAGTTCCGCCACATCACCGCCGCAGCGGGGGCATTTGCCCACCACTTCGCGGGGCGGCGTGAACAGGTACTCAGTCCCCTTGATGACCTGATAGGTTCCCACCAGTTCTTTCAGCATGGCGGCGATCCCGCCCATGAAGTCCTCCGGGGCCAGTTCGCCGCGTTCGATCTCGCTTAAACGGTGTTCCCATTCAGTGGTCAGCAGGGGCGATTGCAGCTGTTCCGGCAGAACGGTAATCAGGGACACCGCATCATGGGAGGGCATGAGCTGCACGGTTTTCTTGCTCTTTTTGCGCTCCAAAAAGCCGGTGGACACCAGCTTTTCCAGAATCCCGGCGCGGGTGGCCGGGGTTCCTAAACCCTGACGCTCCGCATCTTCCGGCATATCGTCTTTCCCGGCGGTTTCCATCGCGGAAAGCAGCGTATCCTCGGTGAAGTGCTTGGGCGGGCTGGTTTTGCCCTCCTTGACGGTAGCGCCGGAAAGGGATAAGCTCTGCCCTTCGGTTAGTTCAGGCAGGGATTTGTCCTCGGTTTCTTTATCCGGTTCCGCATTTTTCAGCGCAGAATGGTAGGCCGCGTCCAGCGCCCGCCAGCCGAGGCGCTTCACCGTTTTGCCCTTGGCGGTAAACTCCGCACCGGCACACTCCACGGTAACAGCAGTTTCTGAGTAAGTATGCGGTTCCGCCACAGCGCACAGCAGGCGTTGTGACACCAGCTCCAGTACCGCCTTTTCGCCCACCGGCAGGCCGGACAGGTCTGCGCCCTGAAGGTTGCGGGTAGGAATCACCGCATGGTGATCGGTCACTTTCTTATCGTTGATGACCTGAGCCGCATCACAGGAAATGGCGATCCCTTTGCGAAATGGTATGGCGTTGGCAACCAGATTGACCAGCACCGGCAGTCCCTCCGCCATATCCGAAGTCAGATAGCGGCTGTCTGTTCTGGGATAGGTGCAGAGCTTCTTTTCATACAGATTTTGCAGATAATCAAGCGTTTGCTGGGCCGTATATCCCAACAATCGGTTAGCATCCCGTTGGAGGGTAGTCAGGTCATAGAGGACGGGCGGCTTCTCGGATTTGTCCCTGCGCTCCACTTTTTTCACTGTGGCAGCTGCACCCTGGCAGGCGGCTTTCTGCTGCTCGGCAGCATCCTTGTCCGCCATGCGCTCCCCGGAAACAGAGAAGTCGGTCAACTCCAGGACTACCGTGTAAAACGGAACCGGCTTGAAGGTGTCGATCTCGGCTTCCCGCTGGACGATGAGCGCCAGCGTTGGAGACATGACACGTCCAATATTCAAAGTACGGTGGTACAACACCGAAAACAGTCTTGTGGCGTTGATACCAACCAGCCAGTCCGCCTTGGCACGGCAGAGAGCAGCTTGGTGCAGACCGTCATACTCCGAGCCGGGACGCAGGTTTGCAAAGCCTTCCCGGATGGCGGAATCTTCCATCGAGGAGATCCACAGCCGTTTCATGGGTTTGCTGCATCCCGCCAGCTCATAGACACTGCGGAAAATAAGCTCGCCCTCGCGTCCGGCATCGCAGGCATTTACCACTTCGGTCACATCCGGAGCGTTCATCAGCTGTTTCAGCACAGCAAACTGTTTCTTTTTGTCTTTGCCCACCACCATCTGCCAGTGTTCCGGCAGGATGGGCAGATCGTCATAGCGCCATTTGGCATAGTCCGGGTTATATACATCGGCATCGGCCAGCCCAGCCAGATGGCCCACGCACCAGCTGACCCGCCAGCCGTTTCCCTCCAGATAGCCGTCCTTGCGGACGGTCGCGCCGATCACGGCGGCCAGACTTTGGGCAACGGACGGCTTTTCAGCGATTACCAGTTTATATCCCATCATCTTCATCCTCCCATTCTTCCCGCACAGGCGTGTGCAGTTTTTTCTCAATGCTGTTTTCCTCATCCAGCAGCAGGTCGTCATAGCCGAACCGGTAGTCATAGCGGTACAGTTTCCCCAGCAAATCGTTGATAAGGATACGGCAGGCCAGAATGACACGGGTTTTATCCACCTGCATCAGCCGGTAGCGTTGATAATTGCTGTAATAGTCCTCATGGCGGCGGGTACGGCGGACGGTTTCCTCAAACAAAATATCCACCGGGTCCTGACATCCATACTCTTTTTCACCCTCCATGCAGTTCAGAAGTTCCATCACCATAGGGAAGCTCCGTTCATCCATTGGGGCTTCTTCTGCCAGAAAGCCTACCAGTGCGGATAAGAGCAGGCGGGCGGCTGTCTGTTCCCGAACTGTCAAAACTGCCATTGTCTGCGCAGCATCCGGCAGGAGCCTTTCTTCCACAAAATCCGCCGCGTCTCCTGAATAAAGCTGACGGATGGAATCTATGGACAGGGGAACCGCTGCGGCATCCAGGGAGAAATCAAAAGGTTCCTCCCGTGTGGGCTTTTTCCGAAATTTGCTCCACACAGTTGAGAGAATGTCGCTGCCAAAATACACGGCGATCACCAGCAGGTCAAAAACCGCAAGCAGCTTGATAAATGTAATCAGAATACTCATTTTTTTCGTTTCCTTTCTTTGAGCCATCGTTCCATCTCACGGTGGCAGACTCCCACACAGGGCTGACCATAATTCCCGCAGCCATAGCAGGGGTGGCTTTTGGGTAAAGAGAGAGGACGGGAAGTGTCCTTCCCGCCCTCCGGCCTGCGTGTCATCATGCGTTCATAGGGGCTGTCGGTGAACCGGGTCATGGGGTGTCATCCTCACTTTCCTCACCGCCGCCCCTGTCAGCGTCCAGCTCGTCCGATTCCTCGTCCTCCAGTTCGATTTCTTCCTCGTCCGGCAGTTCCTCGCCGTCCTCATAGTCATAATCGTCTGGATTGCTGCTATTTTTGTGGTTGGCCTTACCCTTAATGAATTTGAAGTAGGCAAAGGCAGCGCTGCCCATCACAGCCAGCACCAGCAGCAGGACAGCCGGATTTAACCCTGCGGATTCTTTTTTCTCAGGCTCCGCAGGTTCCTCCGGTATTTCCGGCTCTGGTTCCTTGCCGGCACAGCCGGTCATATCCGTACTGCACACCTCGCATTTGGTGTTGACCGCACCGGCTTCGCATTTTTCCGTGCAGTTGCAGACAGCGGGCGGTTTCTCGGTGGATTGCCCATCCTCCATCAGCGCCATCAGGTCAGCTTCATCCACCTGATTTAAGAAATGGACGGCGGTTTTTTTGTCCTCGTTGGCTCGGTCAATGAGGATATAGAAATAGTTTCCGGCTTTGGTCGTAACTGTGATAAGCTGCTTGTTCCCTCCAAAGTCGTCCACAAGGGTTGCGTTCCCGTCCGGGGTAAGGGGCTTTGCTTCCTCGCTTTCCTCCACCACAACGCCGCTGTCGTCGGTCGCGTCCGGGGCGGGCTGCTCTGCGGCCGCGCCCTGTGCAAAGGCGGGAACAGAAAAGCCGCCCATGAGGATAAGGGCGGCGGCAAAAGCGGTCAGTGTTCTTGTGATTTTATTCTTCATGTTCTGTGTCCTCCTGTTCGTCACGGACAGCCATACCGGGGAGCGTGCCGCCGGACAGCATGGCGCTTAACTGCTCAGGGGTCATACGCAGGGCGCGCACCATCTGGACAATCTCCAGATTTTCCACTTCGGTTTTCTGCGCTTCCAGCGTTTTCAGCTTTTCCTGATACTCTGCGATTTTCTCACGGGTTTTCTGGATTTCCCGATCAATGCGTTCAATTTTCGTAGCCATAATCAATCACTCCTTATCAAAAGATTTGTCACCAGTTCATCAGGCCGTAGCCCTTGATGCACTCGTAGTTCACATCGTAACTTCTGATTTTGCAGGCATCGCCGCTGTTTCCCTCCACGGTATAAACGCGGCTGCCGTCTGTGCCGATGACGATGCCCACATGGTCGGCGCTGCCGTCCAGGTCCCAATCGAAAAAGATGGCGTCGCCGGGGGCCAGATTGTCATAGCCCCGCGCGCCCCATTGTCCATGGGATTGGAACCAGGGAACCCCTTGGGACTGGCAGCCTGCAAAGCGTGGTTCAGACAGCCCCATCTGCCCATAGCACCAGGACACAAAGCAGGCGCACCATTCCACGCGGGAATTGAAGCCGTACCAGCTCCAGTAGGGCTGCCCGCCCACATTGCCCACCTGCCGTTTGGCCAGTTCCACCAGTTCCGAGTTGCCGGGGCGTGTGCCGTTTATAAACTCCACACCCTCCAAACTCTCGGAATCGCTGGTGTTTGTGGAACCGCCGCCGAAAATCAGCGGCTTGTTGCCCAGCGTCTGCCGGTACACCTGATACATTTCCAGCTGATCCGGGGTCAAAAGCTCTGTGGCAACGGAGGAAATGGGTTTGCTTGTGAGCGTTACATTCAAAATGTAGTAGTTATAGGGAACCTCAACGGTATAGCTGTTGCCCTCGCTGTCCGTTCGGGTTTCCGTCCGGTAGCGCACCTCGACTTCCTCGGTGAGCGTCAGTTCATACTGTGCGTTGAACACACGCTCCAGCTCCGCCTGTACGCTCTGCCGGGTATAGCCCTGCAACACGGCAGACAGGTAGGCCGCAAGCTCATGGGGGTCATGTCCGATCATGTCCAGGTCATACCTGTACTCGTTATATCCCGGATGGCTGCTTTCGATGTTGTCGATCTCGGCTTGCAGCGCCGCTTCCCTGGCGGCGTAATCGGCCTCCACCGTTACAAGTTCCGGGTCATCTGACGGATAGGTAGAGCCGGAAATGGCAGAACCAATGCTCTGCGCCATCATGGAGCAGGAGGACATGGTGTTGAGCAGCAGGCAGATGAGCAGAAAAATCGTGCCCACAAGCAAGAAGCCTTTTTTATGGCGCATAATAAATGCTCCGGCCTGCTGTGCCTTTTCCTTAACGGTTTTTGCAGTTTTGACAGTTCCTCCGGCGGTCTGACCGGCGCGTTTGGCGGCGGCGTATTCCTTTTTAATGGCCTGTTTCTGCTGCCAGCGTGAAAACGGATTGCTGGAAAGCTGGGGATTTTCCCGCAAAGACTTCTGATACAGGGCGTTTACATTGGCCTTTTCCAGCTTTTGTTCCGCCTGTGCCGCCTTGCGGTATGGTTTCAGCTTGTGACTGCGGTAGCCTTCCCGGAACAGCCGCACACCGGTTTCAACAGCTTCCTCGGACTTGTGGGCGCTCTCCACGCCCACATTGTCCTGTTCCATTTCACGGATTTCCTTGTGGAGTTTCCCCAGCGCCGCGTCTCCCGGAGCATCCCGCACCGCATGGGACAGCTTGGAGGGCGGCTTTTTCTTGTCCTCCAGCACCAGTTTGGTGGTCACTTTGCCGGTCTTAGGGTCAACCGCTTTTTGCCGCACCTGCTTTTTGGGGATTTTCGCCTGCGCCTTGTCTGCTTTGGCGGCGGCCCGGTCGGCCTTGCGGATGGGCTTTTCCAGCGCCGGGTCAGCGCGTTCCTCGTCCGTAAAACGCAGGCGCGGTTCCTTACGCATACCAGCCACCCGCCATCAGGTCATCCAGCAGCACACAGGTTTCCGCATATACCGGAATCTGAATGGTTTCTGCCGGAAAGACCGTTGTGGACAGGAAAAGCGCCATCAGGGTTCCTCTTGCCATGTCCCGATCCTGAACCGAGCTGCCCATAAACAGCTTGGGAACATCCGGTATGCCCTCTGTCCAGATATGGTGAATCCGGGTAAATCCGGCATAGCCCTTGGGCGTGAGATTTTTTGCTGTCTTTTCCTGCTCATAGCAGTAATGGACGGCGGCCCGAAGCAGTTCTACCATCTGCTCACAGCCGCTGACAGCGGCCAGAAGCCGGCCTGCGCCTTTTTCAATTTCTTTCTTTGTCATGCTGCTCATCCTCCTTTTGCAAATCCAACGGTTTGGTGGTCATGATACGATACAGTTCCGTATTCTTGGGGAAGTGGTCCACAAACGGCAGGATAGTGGAACCGTAGAACAAAAGCCCTTCGCCCTCGCCGGAGTGGGTCACATAGGACAGCTGGTGCGGGGAAATACCCAGCTGCTTGGCAAGAATCTGCCGGTCTCCGCCCGCCTGGTTGAGCATATACACGAAGTCGGAGTTTTCAAAGATGTTCTCCACCTCGCGGCTGCTCAAAAGGTCTTTGACATTCTGCGTGATACCGGTCGGGATACCGCCCCATTTACGGAATCGCTTCCAGATTTCTACCGTATAAGCGGCGGTCTGTTCCTCTTTCAGCAGCAGGTGCATCTCGTCAATGTAGTAACGGGTGGACTTATGGGCGGCACGGTTGATGGTAACGCGGTTCCATACCTGATCCTGCACCACCAGCATCCCGATTTTCTTCAGCTGCTTGCCCAGCTCCTTGATGTCATAGCAGACGATACGATTGTTGATGTCCACATTGGTTCGGTGATTGAACACATTGAGGGAGCCGGTCACATAGATTTCCAGCGCCGTGGCGATGTACTGTGCCTCTTTTTCCTCCTGCGCTCGCAAGAGGTTATACAAATCCTCCAGAATGGGCATATTCTCCGGGCGCGGGTCGTTGAGATAGTCCTGATAGACCAGCCGCACACAACGGTCGATGATGGTTTTCTGCACCGGCTGCAATCCCTCCTTGCCGCCCACGATCAGCTCACACAGCGACAAGATAAAGTCCGATTTGAGGGACAGCGGGCTTTCATCATCCGAGTAGTCCAGGTTCAGGTCCATCGGATTGATATAGTTGGTGGAAGTGGGCGAAATCTTAATGACCTGCCCATGCAGACGCTCCACCAGCGGGGCATATTCCGCTTCCGGGTCCAGGATTTCCACCTCGTCGGAAGTCAGCAGGAAACAGTTGGCGATCTCGCGCTTGGCGCTGAAAGATTTACCGGAACCCGGCGTGCCGAGAATCAGGCCATTGGGGTTCTTCAGCAGCTTGCGGTCCACCATGATAAGGTTGTTGGACAGAGCGTTAATGCCGTAGTACAGAGCTTCTTTGCCGTTCTGGAATAATTCCTGTGTGGTGAACGGCACAAAGATCGCCGTGGAACTGGTGGTCAGTCCCCGCTGAATCTCAATCTGATTGAGACCCAAAGGCAGGCAGCTCATCAGCCCTTCTTCCTGCTGGAAGTCCAGCCGTGTCAGCTGGCAGTTGTACTTCTGTGCGATGGAGCTGGCCTGGAACACATTGTTGTCCAGCTGGCGGGGATTATCTGCGGTGTTCAGTACCAGGAAGGTCACAAGGAACATTCGCTCGTTGCGGCTCTGCAAATCCTGCAAGAGCTTTTTGGCCTCGACACCATAAGTGGCAAGGTCGGAAGGGATGATGTCCATGTCATATCCGGCACGGACAGCCTTTTTCTGTTCCTCGATTTTGCTGCGGTCCAAATCGGTGATTTTTCGCTTCACCGTCTTGATGGCCTTGATCTGATCCACCGACTGGATGTGCAGGCTGACAATCAGGTTGGATTCCATATCCAGAAAATCGGCCAGCATCCGGTCATTCAGCTCTGGAGCCAAAATTTGTACGAAGCTGACGGCTCCGTACTTCTTACCCATGCGGAACTGCTTGCCGGTGCGGAACTCAAAGGAGCTGGGGACGATAAAGTCCTTGGTGGACAGGCCGCTGGTGGGGAGCCAGTCCCACTCAAACCGGAACGGCAGCTGCTCGTCCATGTGGAAGATACCATGCAGCTGGGCAAGCCGCGCTTTGCCGTCCAGCGTTTCCGCCGCCACGCCCAGCCGCTTGAAGTTGTTGAGAATATCGGTCTCAATGCGCTCCAAACGGGGCTTGGCCGCCTTGATGCTGTCTGCGTCAATACCAAAGGTGAGATACTTGGTTTTAATCAGGCCGTTGTTGCCCTTTGCCAGCTGGTTTTGCAGCATGGTCATGTACTCGATACGGATGCTGTCAAAATCGTCCCCCTGGAGAGGGATGTTGATGGCGCGGGCAAAGGTTTCCTCCGATGCTGCAAGGTTCAAAAAAGACAGCTCAAACTGAATCGAGCTGTCGAAGTAGTTGAGGAAATCGCACCAGCCCTCGAAAATCGCGGTTTTATCCTCGTTCTGTGAAAGCTGATAGTTGATGTCCTGAAATTGAATGGTTTTTGTGTAGTGACCGTCTGATACCCGGCAGATACCGTCCGGCCACATTCGTTCATAAGGGATACTGTCCTGCGCCGATTTTTCCTTTTTGTCCGTGCGGTTGGCACGGGCAATCGCAGCTTCAATCTGCTTTCTGTCGGCGCGGGACAGCTTTTTCTTTGTTTTGACCGGCTGCACAGCTTTTTCCTCGTTTTTTCCGAACAGCCGGTGCAGCCAGTTTTTGATTGCCGTAAACAATGTGTGACACCTCCTCGTCGAGATTTGCCTGCCGCTGCAACACGGCATAGAAGTTATTGGTGCGGTAGGGGCGCTGCCTGGGGCGGATCACCGTGACGCGGATGATATTGCCCACAATCTTTTCCAACGGCTGACCATGCTTTTCATACATCGCCAGCAGGAAGAAGGGCAGCATCACGAACATCATGCACAGGGCTGCCGTACTGTTTCCGGCAGAGCCACGGAGCAGAAAGAACAGCGGTACGCCCAAAAGCGCCCCTCCGCCGAAGCAGACTAACTGCCGCTTGGTTAAGTTGAAAGCAACCTTGGTTTTGACTTTCGTCAGGTCTTTGGGTACAGGTACATAGGCCATAGAAACTCCCTCCTTCTTAATGAGCCTGGAATACAGCTTTTGCAAGGCTTCCGGTCTTAAAGAGGGTAAAACACAGTAAAACCGTATAGCCCACACAGCTCCAAATCGCCATAATCACATCTTCCTCGGTAGCGATGTCCTGTACCAGTACAGCATAAATCGCCACACAGACAATGATGAGAAATGCCTGGAATCCCAGCGCCAACAGGGAGCGCAGATAGTTCTGGCCCATGCCGCCCCATTCCTTGCCCATCATGGCAGCCATAGGGATGGGCGCAACGGATGTCACAAGGTAAATTTCAATCATACGGCCATAAATCACGATGAAGATGCAGATATACAGCGCCCACATGGTAACGCCGATAAACATACTCTGGAACCAAAGCCCGAACAACGGACCCAAATCCATTTCCATCAGCCGAGGTTCCATGTCCGTAAGGACAGAGGAAATATCAATGGTTGCATCCGAAGAAATAATCCCGGATGCCTGTGCCACCACACTCTGCGCCATATCGAACACGCCCATGACGATATTCCATGTATTCGTGACAAGGAGTATGGCTGCGGCTGACTTGAACACCCATTTGAAAATCATCCAGGTGTCCACATCATGTAGGTTGTTTTTGTCGGTAATCATCTGGATCAGTTCCAGCGTCATTACAATCGCCAGAATCACACCGGCGATGGGAACCATGATGGAGTTGGAGAGGCTCTGGATCATGCTGAAAATGCCGCCGTTCCAGCCCTGCGGCGTTTGCCCAACCTGCACGGATATATCTCCGACCTGCTGGTTTACAGAATCGAACATCCCGGACAGGTTGCCCATAATGCCGCCTACCAGCATTTCCTTGAGCCACTCAGTAAGCGCGTCCAGCAGAAAATCCATACAGTGTGACCTCCTTTCAGCCCCTCCCGATTATTACGGGAGGGGCAAGGATTTTTCAGGGACAGTTTAGACGGCAAACAGGCCGGAAAGCAGAGGTACGAGGATCAGGCCGACCACAGCCACACCAGCGCCCGCCATGAGCTGCTTCATACCCTGGCTCTTTGCACCAGGGTTGTCGTTTCCGTAACCTTCCAGCAGGTTGATAACGCCCCATACGCCAAGACCAGCACCAAGGGCAATCACGAGGGTCTGCAACACATTGATCGCTTCATTGAAAAATTCCATAAATAATTGTTAGCCGGAATCGTTTTGATAAAGTTTCAGTCATTCATAGGCATACAAAAGCCGGACAATCCGCCGCCCGGTTTCCGGGGGCTGATTCCGGCTGTCCTCCTTTTTTCATTATTTTTTGGTGACTGTCCGCCTTGTACGCCAATGGCCCCAAAAGGGCAGTTGCGGCGAATAGATAAGACCACTCCTTTCATAGCGGAACAGATTTAAGCGCCCTGAGTATCTACTTCGTACACGTCGCAGACCTCATTGGGCTTGAGTTTCAGCCGGGTGGACAGGAACGCTTCAATGTCAAAAGTGTTCTTGTCGCTTGCGTCGGCTGTGTATTTGAAATTGGGGTGCTTGGTGATGTCGTACTTATCCGAAAGGAAAGGCCGCACACCGCGCAGCTGGAGGATGCACTTGCCGCCGTCCATAACGGCAAGTTCGTCCTGGCTCATCAGCTCTTTCCCCAATTTTTGATAGTTGAGCGAGTGGGAAGTTTCCCGCCCACGGCTCTCTCCGGTGTTGTAGGTGTCAATGGTTTCCTTGCCCAGCACGGCAGCCAGTTCCTTGAGAGTGGTTGGCTCCTTGCCGCCCAGGAAAATGGAGGTATCCATATTGCCGATGATGGTATCGGCGTTGTCCTTATAGATGGCTTTCAGCTGGCTTTGCGCCTGCAAGACCAGACAGGCGGAGATCTCACGGCTTCGGATGGTGGCGACCAGCTTTTCCAGTTTGGGAATCTGGCCGATGTTGGCGCACTCGTCGATAAGGCAGCGCACATGGACCGGCAGCCGCCCGCCGTACACATCGTCGGCTTTTTCGCAGAGCAGATTGAACAGCTGGGTGTAGCACATGGAGATCAGGAAGTTAAAGGAGTCGTCCGTATCGCTCATAATGAGGAACAGGGCAGTTTTCCGATCTCCCAGAGTGTCCAGCTCCAGCTCGTCGTAGGAAGTGACCTCCCGCAGCTCGGCAATATCGAACACAGCCAAGCGCGCACCGCAGCTAATCAGTATGCTTTTAGCTGTTTTGCCAGCGGCCAGCTTGTATTTTTTATATTGGCGGACGGCAAAATGATTAGGCTTTTCTGCTTCCAGTGCGTCAAACATCAGGTCCACCGGGTTCTTGAACTCCTCGTCATCCTCCCGGACTTCCATCGCGTTGATGAACTCAATGAGGGTGGAAAAGTTTTGTTCTTCCACCGGGGCTTCATAGTGGATATACCCGATGAGGGCGCAGTACAAAAGCGTTTCTGCCTTGACCCAGAAATCATCCCCGGCTTTGCCCTCGCCCTTGGTGTTCGCAATTAAAGTCGTAACCAGCTTCAAAATGTCCTTTTCAGAGTGAATGTACGCAAAGGGGTTATAGTGCATGGACTTTTTGAAGTTGATGGTATTGAGAACCTTAATGCGATAAGGCTCATAGACCACTTTGCCGTTTTTGTCCTTTACGGTCTCATAGACCGGATTGCCGTGCCGGTCCTTTATTGGCTGATGGTCCTTGCCCAGCTTGGGACGCATTTTCGGTGTACCGCGCTGGAGCATTTTACCGCACTCCACCAGGATAGTGCCTTTGGGGTCTGTCACCACATAGGAGCTGTGCATCTGCATCAGGTATGAGGTAGGCACCCTGCGCCTTGCTGACTTTCATCAGTAGGTTTCAGGGAACCGCCTCCCAAACCGGACGTACACCTCTCAGCGTATCCGGCTTTCCATGAATCACCTTGATTCTTTGGTTTCGTGTAAGAGTTCAAAGCAGTCAGGGCAGAGAGCCAGAGATTTTCTTCTCATTTTCAGCATTTTCTGCTCAAATATATCCCTGCCTTTCAGCGATTTCAGCGTTCTTACGTGGTGCATACATAAATAGTCTGCATGTTCCCCGCAAATCTCGCATACTCCGGCTTTTATGCGGTTTACTATCGTGTGCCTGCTGTCATATTTCCTATAACTCGGCATAACGTCTGCCACATTGTCATAGCCGTCGCTGTGCTTTCTGAATCCATCATGGTAAAATTCGCAGTATTTACGTCCCTTAGTTGTATCGTATGGGATTCTCAGTACTCCGTTTACCATGTGCCGCTTCTTAATAACACTGACATTCGTTCTGTGCTTTCCTGCCAGAGTTTTTAACATGCTGTACCGCACCATGTAGTAATACTTGTGCAATGCGCCTACGTTTTCTGCTATCCGATAGAAGTTATATAACCCTCGAATTTCGGAATTGAAAGTAGACACAATCTCTGCGTCGCTGCGGTTCATCAGGTCTTTCCTTGGCATAGGCCGCCACATTTCTTTGCCTGTGTCATTGTTGCGTTTCACCTGTATCGCTCCCCGTTCCATCGCTTTTTTAATCCATTTTTCTTTCGGCATATACAGGAATACTTTTCCATACCACACCCGTTTCATGTCGCCGTTTTTACAACGCTTCATGTTCTTGGAATGGATTACTTTGAAATCGTACCCCAGATAGCGTACCGGCTTACTGGAATGGGTGACTTTCGTCTTTTCCTCGGACATTTCCAAATGCAGTTTCTCTTGGAGAAAGATTTTTATATCTTCCTTGATTTTTTCTGCGTCCTTTTTGGAACCGATAACGCCTATTACAAAATCATCGGCATAGCGGTTGTACTGGATTTTCTTGAAGCCTTCCTCGAACGGATTGTAGTAATGCTGATTCATCTTCTCCCTTCTGGAATCCTTAAATTCTCTTACCAGTTCAGGATTGGATTTCTCTGCACCCATTAACGCTTTACGTGCCTTTTTGTACCTCCGGGACGCCCGTTCGTATTCTTTGGTCGTCTTTCTGCGTGCTGGCTCACAGTCATACTTTTCTTTGTATTCCTGCATATAGTTGTCCAGTTCGCTGAGGTAGATGTTCGCACATATCGGACTGATACCGCTGCCCTGTGGAACGCCGGAGTAGGTGCAGTTATACTGCCATTGCTCCATATATCCGGCTTTCAGAAATTTCCAGATGAGACCTATAAAGGCCTCGTCTGAAATCCTTTTTCGCAGTAAGTCAACCAACACATGATGGTCGAAGTTATCAAAGCACGCCTTAATGTCTCCCTCTACAATCCACGTAACTCCTGTGAAGTTTTTCTTTACTTGCGTGAGTGCCGTGTGACAGCTTCTTTTCGGTCTAAAACCGTGAGAATTATTGCTGAATGTCGGCTCATAGATTGCTTCAAGAATCATTCTGACCACTTCCTGCACCAACTTATCATCAGTAGAAGTGATTCCCGCGGACGGAGTTTCCCGTTCTTTTTGGGAATGTACTTTCTTTTGCAGGCTTTGGCTGATACGTCCTGTTGCGTATGGCTTCAATAATCCGGTTGATTCTCGGCAGGCTCATGTTGTCCAGTGTCTGCCCGTCCACCCCCTGCGTCATGCTTCCCTGCGATTTCGCAATGTTCGCATAAGCAAGGAGATAGAACTCTGGATTGTATAGGTTGCGATACAATCTTTCATATTTGTAGTTACTTACACTTGCCTTTTCTTCAAGGCTTTTCAAGACATGAATCGGATTTCTCATAGTGTCTCACACACCGTCCTTTCTGTTTTGAAAATGATTCACTGTTCCCCTTTGCCATGTAGACGGCTTTCCCGTCCGCAGACTACTATGGGAACTCTGTTGCCGTGGTGAATATTCAGAATCCCGCATTTCAGCGTTTTCATAGCCTTTTGGCATTTCACTTTAGGCAATCCCCGTTTAGTACGGTATAAATAAGCTCTCCACGTTGTCGGTATGTGACGTTCGCCTTTTTCCACTTTCCCGTGGCTGAACCTGCTCCGAGTATCAGCAGCCGCATAGCCGAACAATGCGACTGTCAGGAGTACTGACGAGTACAACCTCTCTACGTCAGGGGTACGCTCTTGGTCCCGATTTCAGGCTGTCATTCAAGCAGTTTAGCTTCCATCCTCATACGTGGATTTTCATTCCGTCACGCCGGCGCTTCTGAGGTTTCGGCACCCCGTGTCCTCCGTCATGCTATGGTCGCCCTCCGGTTTCCCTTTTGGGGTAAGACGGGGAATGATAGGTTGCGGCATAGTGCCGCTTGATACTTTTACCTACTACTTGCTCAAGGTAGGATTTATACCGCCCTTACGGGCGCACTGGGTTTCAGCCAGAAGCGGGTCTTACCGGAACCGGAGCCGCCGATGACCAGCACATTTTTGTTTCTGGCGGTCTTGGGGTCTTTGGGGCGGCTGTTCATGGTCAGGCTCTCGGTTTTCGTCAGAATCACATTGTTCTGGAAAACCGGGTCCACATAAGGGGCGATGTCCTCGTGTGTTCCCCAGCGGGCGGAACCATACTCCATGCCGTGGCGGTATTTCTTCGCATTTTTGCTTTTCAGATATACCGCCAGCCGCAGACCACCACCGCAGCAGATTCCCACCAACAGGTCCAACGGGTGTAGGCTGGGCCACCAGCTTGCCAGCGCCACCGGCAAGACAGAAATTAGGGAGAGCGCCTTTTGAGAAGCGTCCGCGCCCTGTGCCATGCGCCATGCCTCCCCGAAGTTGGTGGCAAACAAGCCCATCAGGATATAGGGCAGGTTCAAAATCAGGAGCTTTTTGATGTCAAGCTGCTTTTTCATCGTTCCAGCTCCTTTCGCCTGGTGCGGTCCACCACGGCATTTTTGACCAGCTCTTTGAACTGGTTCAGCTTTGCCAGCACAGACGGACGCTCTGTTTTCTCTGCTTTTTTCACCTTTTTGCCGGTGTATTCGGTGAAAGCGGCGGTCAGGGCATCCGCATCCCGACCTTTGAAAAAGATCAGGTACTTGGGCGGGGAGGTGCTGCGGTCTTTTTTCACCGCATAATCCACACCATATTTCCGGGCGATCTTTTCAAACTCCTTGATGGAGGGATCGGTGATTTCGATATTGGAAACGCCCTGGTTCTGACCAATGAGCTGCTTGACCGTCTGCTTACCCTGGGGCTTCACAGGCGCGTCCCGACTTCTCTGCTTATTCAGCTTCTTTTCCTTGCGATGGGCAAGATACTTGGTGATGGCAGCCTTAAATAGCCGCCCGGTGAACTTTGTGCCGTTGACTACCAGCGTCAAAGTCCTGTTTTCCACTTCTTCCTGCATGGGGTAACGCCTCCTTTCCACGAATTTTGCAGGGATTGTTCAAAAACTAAGGCGGGACCACCAGCCGCCGTAGAAGATACTGGGTCATCATATCATCAGCAGGATGCTGTCCCGCAGCTGGGCAAAATACAGCTTGCCCTGGGGCGTTACCAGCGTATAGGAGCCGGTATGCCCGTGGTTGCAGTAGTCCTTGACGGTGAACAGGCCGTCGTTGGCAGGTTTTGCATAAGGCAGTACATTCCCGGACGGGGCGCGGTACACAAATCGCTGTTCCAGCAGGAAGCGGACAAACCGACGCTCCGGCACAACCAGTTCTTTGGCGGTGGTGCGGAGGTTGGTGCTGTGCTTGAGGTCGATAAACAGGTCATAAAAGGCTGCCTTGCCCTCCAGCATGGCGTTTTCCTCTCGCAGCGCCGCATTTTCCTCCCGTTCTGCCAGCAGGTCGGAACAGAGTTTCATCATGGCTTCCGGGGAAGTGGCAACCTCCCACAGCTTCTCCCTGGTGATGTAAGCCCCGTGCTTACGGATAGAGGGCAGCACTTCATCAAACACCCAGCGTTCAAATCGTTCCGCAGAGGGCAGCTTGCTGTGAACGATCAGGCGGTACACATCGCCTTCGGGAATAAAAGAAAGCTGCTGCGGTCCGCCTTCCGTAAGGGTGTCGCGTTTCACGACACCCTTACAATGCCTGCGTAACGCATCACGAGGATTGCTGTATCCCAATGCAACTGCAATATCCAAACCGCAAAACAGCACTTTGCCGTCCTGCTCAAAAGTACGGATACTGCCAAACTCCGGGTTTTTGAAAATTTCCATTTGGTTCATAGCGTAACCTCCTGTAAAAGTCGTTGTTGTGGGATGAAAAAAGACGGCCTTACCAGCCGCCTGCGTTCATATCGTGATTGACCTGTGAAGTGTAGTGGTTGCTGATGGTGGTGGGTGCGTTAAACAGCACTGTCAGCAGGTATTGCTTCATGTTGCGGACCTCGGTGGTGTTTTTCTGCAAGCTGTCCATGACAAACCGGATATGCTCGCTGTCCAGCTTCAAAAAACGGGAGCGCACCACCTCGTGGGGGAAGTCGCTGCCTGCAATCCGGGTGGTTTTGCGTCTGGCACAGACGGTTTCCACCATCAGCTCCACGATCTCGTCCAAATCCTCCCGATAGGTGGCAAACTCCCTGCACAGGTAGTCATACTCGATGTTCTCTAAAATCAATTCCCGATAATTTTCTATCTCGGAGACAGACATCGCATCCCTTCCTTTCCGTTCCGGCGGTCTTGCCGCCGCTGTTTCCCGGAAGGGAATGGAATCGGTACTTGATCCATCCGTAATTGATTTTTGAGTATTTGATTTCTCTATATTTAATTCTGCGGGCTTTTCCGTATCCGGGTTCTCCATATCCGGGTTTCCCGTATCTGGTGAAGCCGTATCCGGCTGGGGCGTATCCGGGTTCTTCGGCTGTGGCTGCTCGTAGATGACATACTCGGTATCACTGATCCGTCCCTGCCTGTCCCGCAGCTGATGGCGGACAATGTACCCGGCAGTTTCCAGCTCCCGCAGCGCGCCGCCGATAGCGTCCACGCCCTCTTTGCAGATGGCGGCAAGCCCTCTGGTGGTATAGTTCCAGTCCTCCGGTAAGGACAGCATCATGGAAAGCAGCCCCTTGGCTTTCAGGGACAGCTTCCCATTGCGTAAATGGTGATTGCTCATTACGGTATAATCTCTGGTTCGTTCAATGCGAAATACGGCCATTGACCTCACTCCTTCCAAATTTCTCAGGGTATGAAAAAAGCCACAATCCTGTAAAAAGAATTGTGGCAGTCAGCTGTTTTGTTCACTTTTTCTGCGCCGGTAGGGGCGTTTGGGAATGGGCGGTTTATCCAACAGGTCATTTCCCTGAGAGAATGGCAGAGTTTGCAGAACACGGTCAATCTCCATAGATTCCATATCATGCTGGGAATGGCAATCCTCCCGGATTGCTTCCCGGATTTCCTTTACAGTACACATTTCAATCCTTTCCTTTCGCAGTAATGATTTGTTTATGAGTGGCGGCGGCGCTTGTCCGGCTTAAAATCGAGGATATGTCCCTCGATGATACGGGCGTAACGCTTGATTTTGATTTCCCGGCGCTGCTGGCTCAGGAGGGCGGCCTGATAGCCGTCCTCCGTAAGAAACAGCCGCATTTCATCACCGGGACTGCCGTAGGCACAAGAACGCAGGACAGAAAACTCAATCATCCGGCGGGTGTTATCCTGAAAACGCTCCACGGCAAGAATGTTGTGTCCTTTCAGCTCGCGGGCTGAAATATCCCTCATAGGCAGCTCCTTTCATCGTTCCTGATCTCTCTGGCGTTTTTTCTGCCACTGTTCCAGCAGCTTGATAATGGTTTCCTGCATCCGCTGGGGCGTGTAGCTCTTGGGAAAATACTTCCGCAGGGTGTCCGAGGTGAATGTCACCTTGTCCAGATCGCTTTTCTTTTCCTCGCCCATGATGGCCCGCATCACATCAATGGATAAATGCCCCTCCTGACTGAATTTCTTGAGCCGCTGAGCCTGGGAGAGAGAAGGGGTAGCTTGTTCACTGTCCATCGCGTCCAAAAGCTGCACCTGTTCCTCTTTTTTCAGGAACGACAGCTCATAGGCCGGATTGAGAGCGATTTTTCGTTCATCCACCATATCCAGCAGTTCAGGTATCAGTTCGGTTAGGCGGATATAGCGGGAAATCTGGTTACGGCTTTGGCCGACCTGTTCTGCCAAAATTTCTCTGGATTCCTTTCCATCGAAATTCCGCCCAAGTTGGGCGGAATTTTTAGAAGGTCTCCCAGCCTGCCGTTTCATAGCCTCCAACTTCATCTTGTAGGCAAAGGCCCTTTCGCTGGGGAGCAAGCTTTCACGCTGCAAGTTGCTGTCCACCATGATGATGGTGGCAGCGTCATCGTCCAAATCCCGGACAATGACCGGCATGGTTTCTTTATCCGCCAGTTCACTGGCCCTGTGCCGCCTGTGTCCGGCTACTAATTCATAGCCGCCATCCGGGTCAGGTCTTGCAATCGCCGGAACCAGCACACCATACTGCCGGATACTGTCCGCAGTTTCCATCATGGATTCATCATCCTTGACTTTGAACGGATGGTTCTTAAAAGGGTGCAGCTCAGACAGCGGGATTTCCAACACCCGTTCCCGCTGTGCGTCGGCACGGCTTTCCTCGGTAGAAAACAGGTCATCTACCGATGCCAGCTCTACTTTTTTCGCGCTGCTTTTCAAGTTTCGTCACCTCCTGCGTCAGATTTTTGTAGCTCTCAGCCACCTTGCCGCCGGGGTCATGGGCAAAAATGCTCTTGCCCTCGGCGCTGATTTCCTTTGCCCTAACAGAATGGGGAATCTCGGTGGCGAACACCTTGATTTTGCTGCCGTAGGTCTCCCGCATCAGGGCGGCGATCTCCTTGGCAAAGTTGGTGCGGTTGTCCACCATCGTCAGCAGGATGCCGTCAATCTGGAGTTTTGGGTTGATCTGCCGCTTCACCTTATTTACTGTTTGGAGCAGTTGTTCCAAACCCTTGGCGGGCAGATACTCTGCCTGGACGGGAATTATGACCCTATTGGCGGCTGCCAGGGCATTGACCGTGAGCATCCCCAGAGAGGGCTGGCAATCAATGAGGATATGGGAATACTGTCCCTTTACGGTGTCCAGATACTGCCGCAAGATGGTCTCGCGGCTCATGGCGTTCACCAGAGAAACCTCCATACCAGACAACTGGATGTCCGCAGGCATCAGGTCAACACCCTCCGGGTGGTGCAGGATACCCTCGCTGGGTCGCAGCGGCTCATCCATCAGAATACGGCCCATCGCGTCGGACAGGGTAAAGGGCAGCTTGTCTGGTTGGGGATGGCCCAGGCTGATGGTCAGGCTGCCTTGCGGGTCTCCGTCGATCAGCAGCACCTTTCGTCCGGCCTGCGCCAGCCCGATCCCCAGGTTGGCACAGGTCGTTGTCTTGCCAACGCCGCCTTTCTGGTTGGCGATGGCGATAATTTGTGTGTTCACTTTGCAATCACCTCGTTTCTGGAATAAAAAAAGGGAGAATGTGACGTAAATCAACATTCTCCCTGAGAAACGATATGCGATTGTATTGCTGCTTGTCTTATTTGTGTTCAGCTTTTGGGGAGCCATCCCGCCACAAACCCGCATGAATACTGGATTTCTGCTTGTTTGTCTTTCCCTTTCCCGAATAACCTCTGTTCAATGAGTGGTTTGTCAGGGACACAAGTAAGAAAATTAAAGCTGTACTGAAATCCAGAGGTTCTTCCGGCAACGCTCATACAAGTAATATCCCACCATACGGCTATTTGAAAGACCCCGAAAACCCCGACCATTGGATTATTGATGAAGAAGCTGCTGAAGTAGTCCGCAGAATTTATCGCATGACTATTGAGGGAAAAGGACCTTATCAGATAGCAAGAGAACTTTCAGAAGAAAAAATAGAAAGACCGTCTTATTATCTTGGAAAAAAGGGACTTGGAAATCATGCAAGCAACTATGACAAAGAAAATCCGTATATGTGGCGAGGAAATCAGGTTACTACTCTGATTGCCCGACCAGAGTATATTGGAAAGACTGTCAACTTCAGGACATTCAAAAATTCCTATAAGGACAAAAAGACGAAAAGGGCAGACAAGGAAGATTGGGTGGTTTTTGATGATACACAAGAGCCTATTGTCGATGAAGAAACATGGCTGCTTGCTCAAAAGTTAAGACAGAATGTAAGAAAAGCCGATCCTATGGGCGAGCCTAATGTTCTGACCGGAAAGATTTACTGTGCTGATTGTGGTGCGCCGATGTATAATCACAGGCAGCGGAAAGGGCGAGAAAGAATATACTATACTGCCAAAGGCGAAAAAAGGACAAGTCATTCCAATCCGGCAGATTGTTATGAATGTTCCACATATAATCTGGGTTGTCAGAGATATGACCGGCATTGTACTTGCCACCATATTTCAACAAAAGCACTTAAAAGCATCATTCTGAAAACCATACAGGAGACTTGCCATTATGTTTCTTTGAATGAGCGGGAGTTTGTTTATTCTCTGCAAGAAGAATCGGCGATGAAAGATATTGCTGTTTCTGAAACTGTAAAAAACCGCATTGAAAGAAATCAGAAGCGAGTTCACGAACTGGATATGCTTATCAGGAAAATCTATGAAGATAATGTGATTGGAAGATTGCCGGACAGACTTTTTCAGAGTATGCTTACTGATTATGAAAATGAGCAGAACGAGCTGAACAAGATTATTGAGACTGACACCGCTGATATGCAACGGATTATAGGCGGTCAAAATAATGTGGAGCGTTTTCTAAAGCTGGTTAAAAAGTATGAGAATATTACAGAACTTACTCCTGCCATGATAAATGAATTTATCGACAAAATTCTGGTTCACGAGCCACAAGGAAAAGGTGCAGACCGCACCACAGAGGTGGAGATATATCTTAACTATGTCGGGCAATTTCAAGTACCTGTGGAGCAGCATGAACCAACAGAGGAAGAAAGGATTGCTGCTGAAAAAGAGGCGGAACGACTTCGCAGAAAACGAGAATCCAATCGTAAGTATATGAAAAAGATTCGTGAGAAATCAAAAGAATTTGCGGAGCATGAGCGTATAGCAGAAGAAAAAAGTTCTGATAGCAATGTGTGTGTTGAACAGAACGTCACAAGCAAATCAAATCGGCAAAAAGTGAAAGGAGAAAAAATAGCATGACAGAATTGAAATCACGAATCCATGACAAAAGCAACGGTCTGGACTATGTTCTTGTGGGCGATTACTATGTGCCGGACTTGAAGCTACCGGAGGAACACCGCCCTATCGGTATGTGGGGCAGACTGCACAGGACATATTTGGAGCAGTACCGCCCTACAAGGTTCTCTGCCCTCTGTTTATCCGGCGAACTGCATACTTACCTTGCTGACCTGGACGAACAGGCAACGGAAAGGTGCAGCCTTATCATTGAGCAGATGAAACAAGCCGAGGGCGTGACCGAAACCATGAAAGCAGACAATCAGATGTTGTGGGTACAGTCCATGAACTCTATCCGTAACCGAGCCGAAGAAATCATCAGACAGGAAATGATTTACTGCTGATTTTATCAAGTCCAAAACCAACAAATTTGTATCGTAAACGAAGCGACAGGTATTTCCTTATGAAGTGTCTGTCGCTTTTCATTTATCAAACTTTAAGGAGGAAAACACAATGAAGATGAACCGGAATGAAATGGAAGCCCTTTATGCCTTTGGCTGTCCGAACCTGAAAGCAACTGTCGAGCGTTTGCGTATGGTAGCTGCCCTTGCACCCGATCCAGTGGCGAAGAAGCTGTTTTATATGCTTTCCGTCAAGCTGAGTGCTGAGGGTGTTGAAAGGTGGTATCGCTGCTTTTACTGCAAGCTGCGTGTGTTGAAAAACCATAGGGAGGGCTGCTATGACGAGACTGACGAAGATTGAGAAAGAAACAATCGTTCTCTTTAATGAGGGCGAGGACAAGGCAAATATCTACACCCACAACGCCGGATTGAAAAAGAGGTTGGCTGCTTTTGCTAAGAAGTACCCTGACCTTTGCCGACTGGAAAAATCCAATGTTCAAGGCGGTGTTTCTTATGAGCTGGCAAAGTCCCGTCTGTCTATCCGTTTCCTGCCGCCTTACAGTGAGGAACGCAGACAGAAAGCCAGCGAATATGCGAAAAAGCATGGGCTGAACAGCCAGCAGGGATAATGTGATAATCAGGGCTGATATGCGGTTAAAATGTCAGGTGCAGACCTGATGTTTTGACCGTTGCCTATCGCCTGTGAGGAAAGTATCGGGGACTATGGATTTTGCGGAAATGTGCGTTACAAGGCTTGAACAGGAACTCTGTACACAAAATTTTTTCTTCCATTCTTTAAGTTGATGAAGTATAATGAGATATGAAAAATTGAGGTTTTTAATACTCGATTTCAAACAATCATTTTTATATAGCTGGAACTATGGAGGGCAAAAATGAATAATTTTTTACGAATGTGTTTGAATATAATTACACAAATAGGTCCCTATTTAGTTGTACTTCTTCTTTTGAAATATCTTGTAAATCTTCAACAAAAGAGAGCTAAAGAACGAGAGGAAGAACAGAAAAAGGGAATAATTAGGACGCATTATATAATAAAAACCGAAAAAGTACTTACTATGTTTTTTGTATTGGCGGTGTTTCTTTTTGGGGGAGCTACGGTAGCCAGTGCTATTCAACAAGATGATTTATTGCCACCAATTGGTTTTAGTATTTTCTTTATTGTTTCTTTAATCGGCTCATTGAACATGATTATGTGGAAACTGGAAGTGAACGGAGATGAAATCACATGGCGTTCAACTTCTGGAAGAAAGAGAACTTTTCACTTTGAAGATATTACCTATTGCGAGAGAAAGAAAGGTTCTATGCGTGTATATGTAAATGGAGAAAAATTATTTACCATTGATAGTAATATTGACAAAGAAGAATTTATGGAGGACATAAAAAGAAGAAGAATCCCTGTAAAATCTTACTGGGCAAATCAGCATAAGAAAAATCGTAAATGACATAGATTTTATAACAGTACGATGTTAGACAACTGAATATGACCGTCAAGGTCAGATGAAGAAACCGATGTATTGAGCGTAAAGCGATCATGCGTCGGTTTTTCTTATTTCATGAGCTGACAGAATTCCGACTGTATATCACCCGTGAGGAAAGTATCGGTGACTATGGATTTTGCATAAATGCGCGTTACAAGGCTTGAACAGGAACTCTGCACACAAATTTTTCTTCCATTCGTTAAGTTGATGAAGTATAATGAAAAATAAGATAAAGTTAATTCTTGGAGGTGTTATTCATGTTTGGTTTTAAGAAAAATGAAAAGCCAACGCTCATTATTGAAGCAAAAGATCTAATGGAAATTATCAAGTCTGATTATGATAATGATATGGCTTTTACTCTTATTGAGTTTTCCTATAATGAGAAAAAATATGTGATGGGTTCCTGTGTTTTACCTGCTAACGCAGAGGAATGTAAAGAAAATATATCTTTTATATTTCAAGACAGAGTTTTTGAAAGTTTTGAGGAATTTCAAACTGCTATTATTATAGATAATAAAAACATCTTACAATTAGAAAAACCCCTTGAAATTTTAAGAGCAGGAATTATTGATAATGAGCCTATGCTGAAAACGCCATGGGGAGATAAAAGATTAGCTGATAAAGCTGTTAATAAATAGCGTGTCGCTTTGAAAGGAGTACAAATTTATGGCATTATTGATGTTTAGAACTTTTGGAGTGATTATAGTATCATTTATAGTCTTAATTATGTATGTATTGCATAGAAAGAAAAATGGGAAGTTTATAAAACGAAAGGCTGTCAATGAAGAAGAAAAAATAAAATATCAAAAATGGGAAAAAATAATCAATGTGATGGCAGTTGTTGGGTTATTGATTCTCGGTATATTTATAACTGTTCCTTGTTGCTTGGATATACCTTATTTACTATCTAACAATTTAGTTGAAGTTACCGGAGAAGTTACACAAGGTGCAATGTCAGGAGAAAACTCTAATAGTGAAAGAAGAATACATATTAGAGATGAGAAAACTGGAGAAGAACATTCATTAAAATATTGGGGAACAGGTAGCGATTTAGGAGATAAGATAACTGTAAGGTATTTACCACACACAGAATATGGGTATGTAGTTGAATAGAATAAAAATAAATATCCTATTTTGTTTTGGGGAATTTGTAGATTACCTGTAATCTGCCACAACTGAATATGACCGTCAAGGTCAGATAAAGAAACCGATGTATTGAGCGTAAAGCGATCATGCGTCGGTTTTTCTTATTTCATGAGCTGACAGAATTCCGACTGTATATCGCCTGTGAGGAAAGTATCGGAGACTATGGATTTTGCGGAAATGTGCGTTATAGGTAAGTAAAAAACTACTTGATAGAGCGTGAATTGAATTGTTCATATCGGTATGATATAATTTACTGAAATGAAGCAAGAAGGTGGACTTTTGTATGAAAAAATTTTTGAAAATATTGCTAATCATTGTAGGAATAGTTTTTTTGATTTTTGCAGCGCTGATATGTATTGGACTGTTTGTTGATTATGATGACCATATTGAAAATGGTCGTTATACTTATGTTCCGGAAGATGACAATAAAGACAATGCATATGTCGAATTCAATTTGAGTGATTACGATAAAAAGGATTCTGAACTCATATATTATAGTTCTGTCGAAGAAGCTATTTTGAATTCTCCTTTGAATGCTGAAAATGAAGAATTTTCTGTTCCAGAAGATTTTCTTAATCATGTTGATGAAATATTGCATATATGGAATGGCAAACAGTATGATACTATTTTCTATCGGGCAGGAAGCGATAACGATCCCGTTCAAGGTTTTGTGATGGCACGCTGCAAAAAACAGGTGGAGGAAGCAAGTGTACAATATGCATTTATGAATGCTACACCGGTTACAACTAAAGCGGATAGCATTCTTATATCTGATATTACAGAACTAATTCGTTCATCTTTAAAATTAAGTGATTTTCAACAGGACTTGAATCCAAATTATCCAGATACCAGATTTGTTTTTGGCTATGCACATGATAAGGAAATTTACTCATTAGAAGTAGAAGGTCAAAAGCCAGATGGTGTTATTGAAATCAATGTATATGACAGAACGATGTATCTATGGTATTATGATGATTTAAAGAGCGACAAGAGAGGAAACAATCTAAGTTATTCAGTAGATGTGCCAGAGTAATTTTTCAAATTGGCTAATCTGCCACAACTGAATATGACCGTCAAGGTCAGATAAAGAAACCGATGTATTGAGCGTAAAGCGATCATGCGTCGGTTTTTCTTTTTTGCAAAATAGTCCGGTGGACTGTTTTGTAAAACCGAAGGGACTGACAGAGCTTGAGACGGGGCGAAGTCAGTTTGTTCGAGCGGGAGTACAGAGGGTGCAACCCTTTGTGCATGGGTACAGGGAATGCAATATCCCTGTGCAGGTCAAGGGCGGCAGCCTTGCCCAGTTAAGTGGCGTTTCGCCACTTAGTACTGGGTATTACTTGACGCAGAAAGCCGCAAGGAATCAGCTTCGCTGCCCTTCTCCCCTGTCGGGGAAATCAAAAAGAAAAGGAGGAACTCATGTGAAATTAACAAGGCACAATGGACGAGCTGGAAAGAATGGCGTTTATAATCCGAAGCACAATGACCGCAGTTTTGACATTGCCAACAGCGAACACATTGACGAAGAACGAGCCAAACAAAATCTCTATTGGGACTGTTACAATGGCTTCCGCAATTTCAAAAATCCCGATAAGGAAAATGAGCTGTCTGCCACTTTTGAAGATGTGGAACAGCTTTTTTATCGTCAGCGGTATCGTGATTTTGTAACCGGACAGAACGAAAGAAATGTGAAGAACCGACACCCTGAAAGGAATAAGGAAACCGGTGATTTGCTCAAAAGCAAAAAGACCTGTCCAGAGGAAACGGTCTATCAGATTGGAACACTTGATAATCATGTTCCACCGGAACTGCTCATTGAGATTGTCACAGAATTTATGGAAATCGTAAATGAGCGTTTCGGCTCTCATGTCCATATCCTGAATTGGGCGCTGCACTTGGATGAAAGCACCCCTCATATTCACGAGCGTCATGTGTTCGACTGTGAAAATCAATATGGGGAGATTGCCCCACAACAGGAAAAGGCTTTGGAAGCACTGGGATTTGAACTGCCGGAACCGGAGAAGCCTGTCGGAAGAAAAAATAACCGCAAGATGACTTTCGATTCAGCCTGCCGAGTGTTGCTGTTCGATGTGGCGAAAAAGCATGGCTTACAACTGGAAGAAGAACCCGAATATGGTGGTCGTGCTTATCTGGAAAAACAGGACTATATTCTTTTCAAGCAAAAGGAGCAACTGGCAGCACAGGAGCAAAAGTTGGAAGAACTCACGATGAAGATTGAAGATGTGGAAGCTCTGGTGGACGAGGTTGCCGATATTGCCTATGACAAGGCGGTTGAGGTCGTTGCTGATACTGTAAAACTGGAAACGCACAAGGAGGATATTAAGCTGGTGGAGCAGTCTAAAGCGTGGGTTCTCTCCCCTGAGCGTAAGGCTTCAAAGAAAGAAGTTGAGTATGCAGTGAAACGATTGGATGGCGTGATTGCCAGAATCACAAACGCTATGAAATCAACCATTCAGAAAATCCAAACCACGCTGATGAAACCGGAGGTCAAAAAAGCCGGAACGGAGCAAATCAAGAAGAAAGCTAAAAGTTCCATTATAGAGCAGTTGAGCCGCAAAAAGAAAGAAATAGCAGAGCGTGAAGTCAGCCGGACGGATCAGGCAAAAAGCAAAAAACAGGATATGGAACTCTAAAGCACTTGCTGTTTTCACTTTGAAAATGACAGGTGCTTTTGCTTTAGGGAGTAAGAAAATATCTTCCATTCTTTAGGTTGATGAAGTATAATGATAGTAAGAAATTTTTTGTAATGACCTTAATCCAATAAGTGATTTTGCAATTATTCAGTAAAGGATGTAATTATATGAAAAAAGTATTGTTGCTTTCCAGTGTGATTATTATACTCGGTTTAACAGGCTGCTCTAACAAATATTTCAATGACTGGTTTAGCTCTGAACAAAATGAAACGGATAAGATGTGTCAACAAATTATCGAGGCATGTAAGCAACAGGATTCAGAGAAACTAAAATCTCTATTTTCCGAAGAAAGCAAAAAGAACATTGAGAATTTAGACACTGAAATCTCTGCTTTTTTCGATTATATTGAGGGCAGTATCCAAAGGTTTGAGGGCGATTGTGCATCATCAAGTGAAAGCAACTATGGTAAAAGGAAAACGGAATTGGATGGTATGTATCTCATATTGACAGAGAAGGAAAGGTATTGTATGAATTTTTATATGTATAGTCAGGATGATGAAAATGCCCAAAATGTGGGGATATATAAAATTGAAATTGCATTGGAGAGCGAAGTGGCTGAGGATAATTTTATATGGGATAATCCCCCAAACGGTATTTTTGTTGGAGGACAAAATTGATTTTTGTTATGAGAGAACATTAAAGTATAAATTTCGGATGGTATAAGAAAAACTGACTACAATTAAATCTTCACAGCTTTACTAAGCAGGAAATCTGAAAAGTTCTCCTGCTTTTTTGCACTCAAAATAGAATGTGGAACTCTAAGACACTTGCTGTCTTCGTTTTGAAAATGACAGGTGCTTTTGCTTTGGGAGGCAAGAAAAAATCTTCCATTCTTTAGGTTGATGAAGTATAATGTAAGCAACAAACTTGAAGTTTAAGGGGATGATATTATGGATTTTGCTATATTTAGATTGTTTATAAGAGTTTCATTATTTGTTATAGCGTTAATTGCTTGCATTATCTATCTAATTAAAAAAAGAAAACTTATCTATTCGATATTTTTTGATAAAGAAGCGATAAAAAAAGAATATACTGGAAAAAATGATATAATATTTCTTCGATTGGCTAATACCATTCTTGTTATAGTAGCTATTCTTTTAATCTTATATTTGAAAGATTTTGTTTTAGATATGCCTTACATCATAAACAAACAGTATAGTTATGCAGAAGGATATGTAACTGAACAATCTCATGGTGGTGCAGATATATCTTCTGAAAGAAGAAGTGTTTTTCTATATGATAAAGTTAAAGATGATGAAATCGAAATCACAGTATTTTCAAGGTATATTGATAAAAATACTTATTTAAAGGTACAATATCTTCCGCATACGAAATATGGTGCTATTGTAGAAATTAAATAATTCATTCTAAAAAGAAAATTCCAGTTGATATTTCACATATTTTAGGAAATTTAATAACTGTTATATTTGATTATCAAATTCTTCGCAAACCCTTGAAAATACTAAGTTTGTAGCAAGTGAACTTTCCCTTACTCTTTCCCTTGTGTTACATTTTCCCATTGCTTTTCATGAACCTTAATATGGGAAAAATTAAGGGAAAGAAAATTTCATAACACAATATAACATATAACAATAACGACATGGTGAACTGATTGAAATGTTTTCGATATTTAACTCTGTAACTGATTATCAAAAGAAAATGGAGATAAGATACGATGAGAACAATTTATGCAGAATATAATATAAACCACGATAGTATTGATGTTTACACAAGTGCTGGATATATGCTTCGCATTGATTGCTGGGAAGCTGAAAAAAATTTAAAAACCACATATGGATCAGAATGTGCGCTTACTTCATTGGCTGTGGATGAGCCTTTGGAATATGCAAGATTATATCTTGATGGCAATTTACAGATGTGGGTGGATACAGAAGATTCATTAGAACTTTATTAAGCAAGAAGTGAGATAGTGTTGTAGGGAGTTTCCTGTAGTTAAAGATACCACACCCGATATGATGAACCCACGCTTCTACACTACCAGCTATGATAAAAGAAAGGACAGCAATTTGACACTGCTGTCCTTTCTTTTATAAAATTGCAGTACACAGAAAAAAGCTGTAAAATGAAAAATATATTTGTCCTTGTAACAATTCTCGGACATTTGCCTGTTATACTATCTGCAAAAAGAAAAGGAAGTGATAATATGAAGCATATTTTAATTGTCGAAGATGATAATCTTTTGAATAAAACGCTTACTTATAATTTGGAATTGGACGGTTACACAATAACTTCTGTTCTGAATGCAAGGACAGCCGCTGAATCATTAAAAACAAACATTTTTGATTTGGTATTGCTGGATATAAATTTACCAGACGGAAATGGTTATGACCTATGCCGTCTTATCAAGCCAGAGCATCCTGATACAGTAGTTATATTTCTAACTGCCAACGATCAGGAA